>CAZEAX010000162.1:0-9793 GCA_964510405.1 uncultured Streptomyces sp.
GCGGCTTACGTCAAATCGGAAGCCGCGCGGTACTCAAAGCTCGCAAAGGACGCGAACATCAAGGCCGAGTAGCCGCGGCATTACGCCGCAGCGTGCGCTTTAAGAAAGCGCAGCAGCTCCTTCGCGCAGCGGTCCGGCACCGTGTCGGTGATGTTGTGCGGCAGGTTTTCGTAGACGACGAATTCGCACTGCTTTATTTCTTCGCGCAGCAATTCGTATTCGTCGATCAGGTGGATCGGGTCGCCGCCCGGCGCGACGATCAGCGTCGGGCACCGGATCTTGTGCAGTTCGGCGGTGTGATCGACGACCGCCACGGTGGGCACGAAACGCGCGAGCGATTCGACCTTGTTGCGCGCGGACTCCTCGATGAACCAGTCGACGAAACCCGGCTCGACCTGCGACAAGTCCATGCGGTCGGCGATGGTTTCGCGCAGGAACGCGGCGAGCCCTTTATCGCCGATCTTCGCAAGCCAGCTGTTGTAATCCTGGCGGCCCATTTTCATGCCGGGAGGTGCAGCGAAACTCGCGAGTGTTTTCACGCGCGCGGGATAGTCGATCGCGACGCTTTGCGACACGATGCCGCCGGCCGACGAGCCGGCGAGATGCGCCGACGCGAGCCCCAGGTGATCGAGCAATTCGACGACGTCCTTGCCAAGCCGCTTGAACGTCATCTGCTCCGCGGTCGGGATGCCGGACTGCCCGTGGCCGCGTTGATCGAGGCGCACGACGCGGAAATTGCGCGCGAGATGCGGCACCCACGCGTAGAAACGCCGCGAGCTGCCCATCGCGGCGTGCACCATCACCAGTGTGTCCGGCGTGCGCCACGGGTCGGTGTAATCATCGATCACGTAGCGCAGCGTCAAGCCGTCGCTCGCGACAAAACTTTGCATGTCGGTGTTCATCAACTCAAACCTTGAAAGAAATAAGCGGGATGATCGTACGGTAACATATTCGCCATGTCGACAATCTTGCGTTCCGGTGCGTGCGCGCTCGTGCTGTTTTCCTCATTTGCATCGGCGGCTGACGTTGCAGCGTTCCCGGTGAAGCCGGTGCGCTGCATCGTGCCGTTCGCGCCGGGTGGCGGTGCGGATGGCATCGGCCGCCTGATGCAACCCGCGACCGGCAGCGCGCTCGGGCAATCCTTCGTCATCGACAACCGCCCCGGCGGCAGCGGCGTGATCGGCAGCGAAATCGCGGCCCAGTCGTCGCCCGACGGTTATACCGTTCTCCTGATCACCACCACGCACACGGTCAATCCGAGCCTCATCGGCAAACTGCCCTACGACACGGAGCGCGACTTCGCGCCGGTGACGCTGCTCGCCTCGCAACCGAATATTTTCGTCGTCAACGCGGCGACACCGGTGCGCACGGTCGCGGAACTCGTCGTCCTGGCCAAATCGAAACCGGGCGTGCTGACTTTTGCTTCCGGCAGCACGGGCAGCTCTCCGCATTTGACCGGCGAACTCTTTTCGATCATCGCCGGCGTCAAAATGATCCACGTGCCGTACAAGAGCACCGGTCCGGCCATCATCGATCTATTGGGCGGGCATGTCGACATGATCTTCACCGGGCCGCTCGACGTGGTGGCGCATATCAAATCGGGCCGCCTGCGCGCGCTCGGCGTGACCAGCGCGCGGCGTTCGTCCGTATTGCCCGACGTCCCGACGATGGCGGAAGCGGGACTCAAAGGCATCGAAAGCGGCACGTGGTACGGAGTGCTCGTGCCCGCACGCACTCCGGACAATGTGATTGCGGTGCTGCACGGCGCATTCGCGAAAGCGCTGCAAGCGCCGGAAACGGCGGCGCGTCTCGCCGAATCGGGAGTCACGCCGATCAGCCAGGGCCCCGCGCAGTTCGGAGCGTTCGTGCGCGCCGAAATCGCCAAGTGGTCGCGCGTGGTCAAGGACGCCAAACTCGGCGGCAACTGACACGCAGTCGCCGTAGATCAACACGCGTGCGCGGAAGCGCTCGCCCTTGCGCGCTGGTGCCGCGCGCGGTTCGCTTGAAAGCGGCCCGTTTTTTTGTAAGAAAACTTCTTACATGCATTGCTGCCGCTTTTCCGACATTTTCACCGCACGCAACGGTGTATAACTTGGGGGTAGCCGCAAAACTTGTGTTAGGTCAAGAAATGAGCGGCGCCCTTGCGTCCGGTGGCGGGCGCGCAACGCCCGCGGGAGCCCGAGCATTCATCCGAACCGGTTGCACTTGTACCCTCCGCCCGCGCATGCCGCCTCCCGGGCGGACCGGTGAAACATCTCGCGCCCTGGGGCTACCTGCGCTGGGAACTGGCGGTACTCCTGGTGGTGGGTGCCGCGACCATCATCGCCACCGGCGTGTTCAGCTACCGCACGATCGACCTCGAACTTACGCAGTCCGCGCTGTCGCGCCGGTCGGCGCTGTCTTATCTCGCGGCCAACCTGCTCGCGGAGAAATTCGACCGGCTCGTCGATGTCGGCGTGTCGCTCGCTTCGCGCGTCCGGTTCCGCGAACTGGTCGAAGCCGGCAACTGGACCGAGGCGATCAAGATTCTGCGCGGGGTGCCGGAGGATTTTCCGTTCATCGACCGGATCACGCTGAACGATCTCAAAGGCACGCTGGTGGCGGATGTTCCCGCCTCCCCCGCCGTCAGCGGCGGCAATTTCTCACACCGGGACTGGTACCGCGTGGTCATGAGCACGAGCCGGCCGTACATCTCGCAAATCTACATGCGTTCCGCACCGCCGCAGACGAACGTGTTCGTCGCCGCGGTTCCGATCAAAACCGCCACGGGTGAAATGCGCGGGATCATGGTGCTGCAGGTTCGCCTGGACCGGTTTTTCGACTGGATCGCGGGCGTCGACGCCGGACCGGGCGGACTGCTGTACGTGGTGGACCGGCGCGCGGTGCTCGCTTCGCATCCCAAATTCCAGCCGCAAGGCCAGCTCGTCGATTATTCGGGTGTGCCCGAAGTCCAGCGCATCCTGCACGGCAAACGCGGCGTCGACGTGATCGACAATCCGGGCGGCGGCGAAAAGCGCGTCGTGGCCTACGAGCCGGTCGCCAAGTACGAATGGGGCGTGGTGCTCGAACAGCCCGCCGCCACAGTGTTCGCCGCGCGCGGCGACCAGCTGCGGCGAATATTGCTCGCGTACATGCTGATTTTTCTGCTCGTCGTGGTCGTCGCGCACTATGCAGCGCGCGTGGCGTTTGAACGCGGGCAGTCGGAAGCGGCGCTGCTGCGCCAGGCGACGGTCCTGCAATCGATACTCGACAGCCTCGGCGACGGCGTGACGGTGGCCGACCGCGACATGCGCGTGCAACTGATGAACCCGGTGGCAAAACGCATCATCGGCTTGGCGCCGGACGAAGCGCCGCCGGCGAACTGGGCCGCCGTCGAAGGCCGCTATGAACCCGACATGGTCACGCCGTTCCCGACCGAGCGCCTGTTCATCAGCCGCGCGCTCAACGGGGAAAACGTCGACGACGAGGAGATGTTCGTGCGCAATCGGCGGTTTCCCGAAGGTCGCTGGATCAGCGGCACCGCGCGGCCGATCCGCAGCGACGGCGTGATCAACCAGGCCGTGGTGGTATGGCGGGACATCACCGAGCGCCGGCTCGCGGAAAACGAGATCCGGGCGCTGAACGCGAAGCTCGCAGAGCGCGCCGAGCTGCTGGAAGCCACCAACAAGGACCTCGAGGGCTTCAGCTACTCGGTGTCGCACGATCTGCGCGCGCCGCTGCGCGCAATCGACGGTTACGCGAAATTGATCGAGGACGGCTACGCGTCGAAGCTCGACGCGGAAGGACGCCGCCTCTTCGGCGTCGTCCACCGGAACGTCCACAAGATGGCATTGCTGATCGACGACCTGCTCGAATTCTCCCGGCTGGGCCGCCGCGAAATCGTCGCCGCCCGCGTCGACATGAACCGGCTGGTCCAGGAAGCGCTATGGGAGGTCCGCGCCACCGGCGAAGGCATGTCGTCGACTATCGAGGTGGCGAATTTGCCGCCGGCGTGGGGCGATCGCGCGCTGCTGAAACAGGTCTGGATCAACCTGCTGTCGAACGCGATCAAGTTTTCGGGCGCGCGCGACAAGCCGCGCATCGACGTTGCGGGCAGCATCGATGCGGGCGAAACCATTTACAGCGTGAAGGACAACGGCGTCGGCTTCAACATGGTGTACTACAACAAGCTCTTCGGCGTGTTCCAGCGGTTGCATCGCGCCGAGGAATTCCCGGGCACCGGCGTCGGGCTGGCGATCATCCAGCGCGTGGTCGGCCGGCACGGCGGCCGCGCCTGGGCCGACGGCAAGGTGGACCAGGGCGCGACCTTTTACTTCAGTCTGCCGGTCGCGGCGGCGTGACAGCGGCGGCGACCGGCGACCGCATTGATCCTGATCAAACCGCCGCCCTGCGGGCCGCGCAAGAATCGCGTACGTTCATCTGCGGCAAGGAGTTCATCATGTGGCTGTTCAAATTTCTCCCGGGTTGGGCGACCCCGGAGGCGCTGCGCACCGATTATGCTTCGCTCGCCAGCGCCCTGCGTCATCGCGATGCCCACGGCGATTGCCTGCCGCGCCGGCAAGGCCGGTGCCCCGGTCCCGAATACTGCGCAGACTGCGCGTGGAAGGAAGGCACGTCCCGCGAGCACGGCTAGCTTTTCACTCAAGGCGCCGGCGTAATTTCCCCGAGGAATCGTCGTATCCGCCGCCGCGCGCGGACGGCGCCCGCGTACGCGCGGCGTTTATAATGCCCGCGCCGGCCGCGAAATCCCGCGCACGCAGAATTTGCGGTAATCTCGGCGGCATCGCAGGCCGCATCCACAGAGGGAGAATTCAGCAATGAGATTCGTGTTCGTCATCACGCTGCTCGCGCAGTTCATCTGCTGCGGCCACGCCGGCGCGGCCGACACGCTCGCCCGCATCAAGGCGACCGGCGAAATCCGCCTGGGCTACTTCGCGGCTTCCGCGCCGTTTTCGTTCGCGGGCCCGGACAAATCGCCGCATGGCTATTCGGTGGACTTGTGCCAGCGCATCGCCGCCGGCGTCCAGCGCGAACTCGGGCTCACGCAACTCAAGACCAGCTGGGTCGAGCTCGGTCCCGGCGACCGCATCGAAGCGGTGCGCGCCGGACGCATCGACATCGAGTGCGGCACCACGAGCTGGTCGTTCTCGCGCCAGCAACTCGTCGACTTCAGCCTGATGACTTTCATCGACGGCGCGAGCCTGCTCGCGACGGCCGACTCCGGCATCAAGCGCATCACCGACGCCGGCGGCAAACGCATTTCGGTGATCCGCGACACCACGACGGAACGCGCGCTCGCCGCGGCGCTCGCCAGGGACAAAGTGCAGGCCGAGGTCATCAAGGTGGACAGCCGCGAACAGGGCTTCGCGATGCTCGCGGAGGGCCGCGCGGATGCGTTCGCCTCCGACCGCTTCCTGCTTCTCAACTCGTTCACGTCGCTGAAGTCGAACAAGCCGCTGCGCCTCATGGACGAGGATTTCTCGATCGAGCCTTACGCACTGGCGCTGCCGCGCGACGACGCGCGCTTCCGGCTCGCGGTCAATCGCAGTCTCGCGGAAGTGTTCCGCTCGGGCGAGATCTCACGCGTCTACGATCACTGGCTCGGCCAGTTCGGGCAGCCGAGCCTGCTGCTCTCCGCGCTGTACTACCTGCAACAGATTCCGGAGTAAGCGGCGTGGCGCGCCCCCGTATCGCCGCCGCACTGCTGTCGCTGGCGGCCCTGCCGCCGGCGTACGCGCAGCCGGCCGGCACGACACCTGTCCCCGACGGCGGCGTCAACAGCGTCGTCATGCGCTGCCGCCAGTGCGGCGTCGTCAATTCGATCCGCGAGGTCCAGCAGCAGCGCGAGGGAACCACCCCGGGGCTCGGGCCCGATTCACCGGTCGGGCTCGTGCTTTATATTCCGACGGGGCCCGGCAGCAAAAGGGGCGACGGGTTTGCGGGCTCGGTCGGCAACCGCGAATGGCAGAACCGCATCAGCAGCACGCGTTACGAATTCACCGTGCGCATGGATGACGGCGATTTCAAGGTCGTGAACAAGGACGGCGTGTCCGACCTGCAGGTCGGCGACCGCGTAAGGGTCGACGGCGGGCGCATCGAGCGCTGGGGGTCGTAACCTTAGTGCGTTTTCGCCGCGCCCTCTGCCAGCGCCGCCGCGCGGCTGCGCAATAAACGCTCGCGCTGCGTCTCGGTCCTCAACCACGGCCGCGGATTCTGCGTAACGGAGCGGCGCAACATCAAACTGCGCAAGGTGTCGTCGCTGATTTCCGATGCGGCGAGACGGCGCACTTCGCCGCCTTCGAGCGCGGCGATCGCCACCCCGTCGCGGAACAGCACGCGATTGCGCGCAATCGCGGCGACGCGTGCCTCCGGCGTCAGGATGCCGACGAGATTCAACGGATCGGCGCCGCTCAGAGCAATCAGCGCACCGGCGTGTTCGAGCTTGCGCACCGCGCGCAGCCGCCCGACCGCGTCGGCCGCCGCGAACTGCTCGCCGCCAAAACCCGCCACGAAGCGGCCGCCGCGGATTTCGCCGCGCGCTTCGAGCCTGCGATACACCATCACGAGTTCGCGCCACGGCGGCAGGCGCGATTCGCGCGCGAGCAGCGAGCGAAACACGACGCCGTAACGTGCGAGCAGCGCGCGCGCAATCGGTTCGACACGGTCTGCCGCCTCGACGCTGTCACCGGCGACGCTTTCGCGTGTTAAAAGCGCCCACCGGCCCGCCGTGTCGACGCCGTAGGCCGCGACGCGGCGACCGCTCCCGCCGAGACTCTTGCGCTTTTCCGGCGGCAGCAACAACGCGCGCAAGCCGCTGAAACTGTCGGCGGTCACGAGGCCCGCGCCAGCCAGTTCCCCCAGCGCGCGCTCCACGAGCGTCGGCAACAGCCGCGTTGCCGTAACCATCTCGTGGAAAAACAGCGCGCCGCGCGCGCGCATCGCATCGAGCACTGCGCCCGCCTCGGAGGTGAGCTGCGACGTGTCGGCATCCGCGGCGACCCGCCACAACGCGGCATGCTCGCGCAGCATCAATGCAATCGGCGAACTTTTCAGCGGCGCCTTGCCCGCGGTTTCCATCGGCGTGAGGCGGCCCCACGCGACGCGGCCGCTCAAGCACAGCGTGTCGATCTGGCTTGCATCGTATTCGCGCACGCGCGCGGGCAGCACGTGGTTCTCCCATGCGTCGGCCGCGACCTCGTAGCCGTCGAGTTGCTCGATGATGGCCGCGAGACCGTCGACGCCCTGCACCTGCTGATCGGCCGCGACGTGCTGCCAATGCATCAGGAAACGCATGAAATCCGCCGCGGTCACCGGCTCGATTTCGGCGCGCAGGCGATTCAATGTATAGCGATGAATCCGCGCGAGCAGGCGGCGGTCGCACCATTCGAGCGGCGCCGGTCCCCTCGCCGCGGCGCTGAAATAGCCGCGCAGCGCGCGGCCTTCGGTTTCGAGGGCGATGAGCGCGCCGTCGATGAGCGCGGTGTCCGCCAGATTGAGATCGTCCGCCAATTGTCTGGCGGTCACCGGGCCCAGCACGTCCATGCGGCCGCGCGTGAGTTCGCGTATCGCGTCTTCGCGCATCCATACGCGGCGCAGACGCTCCGGAATCTCGGGCGTCACCGCCTGCGGAATCACCGCGCTGAATTCATCGAAGCGCTCGACCGCGATCCAGAAGCCGCCGGCGTCGAACGCGCGCCCCGCGGCGGCGAGCGCATCAAACAATGCGGGCCAGCCGGCCTCTATCGCCGTCAATTCATCGCGGCGGATGAATCCCGTGAGCAGCAGCGCGTCGTGCAGTTCATCGGCAGTGTCCGCGGACGGCCACGCTTCCTCGCGCACGCGTTCGATGGCGGCCGGGTCGAGCGCGCCGAGATCGTCGGCATTGCGCGGTTCGGTCGCGCGCCGCGTGTAGACCGCCTGCGTGCGGCGCTCCTCGAGCGGCGCGTCGTCGAGAAACGTGTACACGGCCGAGTTCAGCAACTCGTGGCTGAACACCGATGACTCCGGCGTGTCCTTCGCGACGCACGTCACTTCGCCGTTGTAGACACGCTGCAGGATCTCAATGAGTTGCGGCAGGTCCATCGCCTCTTCGAGCGAATCGCGCAACGCCTGGTCGACCAGCGGATGCTGCGGCACCTCGCGCGCGCCCTGGATGTTTTCGAAGCACGCTTTCGCGTCGGGAAAGATTCCCGCCAGCAGGTCTTCGGCGATCATGCGCTGGATCTGCGCCGGCATGCGCGCACCGTTGCGCGTGCGCGGCACCGCGAGCGCGAGGGTCGTCGTCCAGCGCCAGCGCGTCTCGAAAATCGGCGAGTCGAGCACCGCCTGCACCAGCGTTTCGCGCACCGTTTTCGGATTCAGATAACGGAACACCTCGATCAGCGGGAACGAATGCGACGGCCCGAGCGACAGGATGATGCCTTCCTCGGTCGCCGCTGCCTGCAATTCGAAGTTGAAGCTCTGGCAGAATTTCTTGCGCAGCGCCAAACCCCACGCGCGGTTGACGCGGCTGCCGAACGGCGCGTGCAGCACGAGTTGCATGCCGCCCGCCTCGTCGAAGAACCGCTCGAGCACAAGCGTGTCCTGCGTCGGCACCACGCCGAGACTGCGCTTGCCCTCCGCGAGATACGTTGCTACCTGTTCCGCCGCGGCGCGCGACAATGCATAGTCCTGCATGAACCACGCGATCGCACCGTCGAGCTCGCGCTCGCTGCGCGGCGCCTCCGGTGCCGGCAGTTTCACGTCGGCCCGCGCGCGCAGCCGCGATACCGCCGCGCTCATCTCGTCGCTGCGCGCCGGCGCTTCGCCGAGCCAGAACGGCATCGAGGGCGGCTGGCCCTTCGCGTCGGCCACGCGCACGACGCCGCCACCGACGCGCAGGATGCGCCACGACGTGTTGCCGAGCTGGAAAATATCGCCGGCCATCGACTCGATCGCAAAATCCTCGTTGAGGGTGCCGACGTACATGCCTTCGGGCTCGAGCACGACGCGATAGTCGAACACTTCGGGAATCGCGCCGCCCGACATGATCGCGGTCATGCGCGAACCGGCGCGGCTGCGCACCTTGCGGTTGACCGCGTCGTGATGGATCAGCGCGCCGCGCTGGCCGCGCTTGGTGGAAAAGCCGCGCGCGAGCATCGTCACAATGTCTTCGAATTCGCTGCGCGCAAGGTCGCGATACGGGTACGCATTGCAGGCAAACGCGTAAAGCGCGTCTTCGTCCCATTCTTCCGCACCGGCTTCGGCGACGATCTGCTGCGCGAGTACGTCCATCGGCTTCGCTTGCACGCGTATGCAGTCGAGCTCGCCGTCCTTGACCGCGCGCACCATCGCCGCGCATTCGACAAGATCGTCGCGCGTGAGCGGAAACACGCGACCTTTCGGTACGCCGCTCACGGTATGGCCCGAGCGACCGACGCGCTGCAAGAGCGTCGCGATGCGGTTGGGCGAAGAAATCTGGCACACGAGATCGACGTGCCCGATGTCGATGCCGAGTTCGAGCGACGCAGTCGCGACCAGCACTTTCAATTGACCTTTGCGCAGCCGCTCCTCTGCTCCGAGGCGCGCTTCCTTGGCAAGACTGCCGTGATGCGCGGCGACGTTCTCAGCCCCGAGCCGCTCGCTCAGTTGATGCGCCATGCGCTCGGCGAGACGCCGCGTATTGACCATGATCAGCGTGGTGCGGTGCTCCGCTATCAGGTCGACGAGCCGGCTGTAGATTTCCTGCCACACTTCGGTGGACATCACCGCCTCGAGCGGCGAGCCCGGCACTTCGAGCGCAAGATCGATCCGG
>CAZEAX010000163.1:0-9770 GCA_964510405.1 uncultured Streptomyces sp.
AAGCTCCTGAACGTCGGCATGGAACCGGCCACCTCGACGCCCGAGCAATACACCGCGTTCGTCAAAGCCGAACTCGTCAAGTGGACGAAGGTCGTGAAGAACGCGGGGATACACGCCGATTGATTCGGCGATTTAGTGATTAGGTAATTAAGTAATCATGTAATTAAGTAATTAAGTGATTAAGGGACTCGGTTACCCAATCACCGATCTACTTAATCACCATTCAACAATGACGCTCTACCTCACGCTTGCCCTGGCGTTTTTCAACATGACCGGCGTGCGCGCTTCGCGCGTGCTGGGCGTGCTCTACGCCATCAAGCTCGGCGCGCAGCCGTTCACGATCGGCGCGCTCGCCGCGACGTTCGCGCTGTTTCCGCTGCTGCTGTCGTGGCCGGCGGGACGCATCGTCGACCGCTACGGGCCGCGCACGCCGCTCCTGCTCGGCGCGCTGGGCAGTGCGGTCGGCATGCTGCTGCCGTGCTTCTGGGCGTCGCTCGCGGCGGTGTTTATCGCGGCGGCGTTGAGCGGCATCGCGACCACGTTCTACAGCATTGCGCTGCAGAACATGGTGGGCGTGTTTTCCACCGCGGAGAACCGCGCGCGCAACTACAGCAATTACGCGATGGCGATTTCGACGGCGGCCTCGGCGGGCCCGCTGCTCGCGGGATTTTCGTTCGACAGCGTGGGGCCGGCGATCGCGTTTTTCCTGGGCGCGCTGTGTTTCACCGTGCCGGCCGCATTGCTCGCGCTGTGGGGCGGAATTCTGCCGCGCGCCAAACCGGGCACCGCGCCGCCGATGAACGTGCGCGACACGATCACGCACCCCGGCGTGTGGCCGGTGCTGGTGGCGAGCAGCCTCGCGCAAACGGGGCTCGACATTTTCCAGTTTTATATTCCGGTGTACGGCCACGGCCACGGCCTGTCGAGTTCGGCGATCGGCATCGTGATCGCGATGTGCGCGGTCGGCGGTTTTGCGGCGCGCGTGATCTTGCCGTCGTGGATCGCGTGGCGCAACGAAGAGACGGTGCTCGCTCATGCGCTGGTGTTGAGCGGGCTGAGTTTCGTGCTGGTGCCTTTCGTCATCACCGCGCCGGCGCTGTCGGCGATCGCATTCGTGTTCGGGTTCGGCCTCAACGTGACCCAGCCGATTTCGCTGATGATCATGTATGCCCGCTCGCCGGAAGGGCGCTCGGGCGAGGCGCTCGGCGTGCGCTTCGCGGCGGACAATGCGACCAAGCTGGTCGGCCCGGTGATATTCGGCGCCATCGCGGCCGCGCTCGGCGTGGCGCCGCTCTTCTGGATCAACGCCGCGATGCTCGTCGGCGGCGGGGTACTGATGCGGCCGACGGCGCACAAAAGCAGGAGGTTGGATAAATGATGAGTGCCCCCATCCTCAATCCTTCCCCCGCGAGGCGAGGGAAGGAAGCGTCAAGCATTTCGCTACTGCGAAATGAATGCTAAAAGTGGCGGGGAAAGGGGAGTTTTATTGCGGCCGTCAATGTTCATTCCCTCCCCCGCTTGCGGGGGAGGGCTAGGGTGGGGCGGCTGTTCGAGGCGGAAGGATGAAGAATGAAGCAAACATCGTGAAGCGTGCAGTTGCAGCATTGCTCATCGCGTTGCCCGCGCTGAATGCAGCGGCGCAGGGCTATCCGGTGAAGCCGATACGCCTGGTGCTGCCGGTCGCGCCCGGCGGCGGCTCCGACATCATCGTGCGCATCGTCACGCAGAAAGTCGCGGCGGCGATCAATCAGCAGTTCGTGATCGACTATCGCGGCGGCGCCAACGGCAATATCGCGCACGATCTCGTCGCGAAAGCGCCGGCCGACGGCTATACGCTGTTGTGGGTCAACGCGGGGTTCGCGACGAACGTCAGCCTGTACAGGAAACTGAACCACGATCCGGTGAAAGATTTCACGCCGATCACCCAGCTCACCAGCCAGAGCTATGTGTTCGTCGTGCATCCGTCGGTGCCGGTGAAAAGCGTGAAGGAATTCGTCGCGCTGTCGCACGCGCGCAAGGGCGGCCTCGTCTACGCGTCGACCGGCGCCGGTTCGCTGCCGCATCTGGGCATGGAGCTCTTTAAAATCCAGGCGCGCATTCCCGGCACGCACATTCCGTACAAAGGCGCCGGCCCCGCGCTGATCGACGTCATCGGCGGGCAGGTCGACGCGATGATGCCGACGATGATCGCGGGCACGCCGTTCGTCAAAAGCGGCAAGCTGCGGGCGCTCGCGATTACCAGCGCGAAACGATCGGCGCTGCTGCCCGGGGTGCCGACGATCGCCGAGCAGGGCTACCCGGGTTTCGAAGTGAGCGGGTGGTTCGGTATGCTCGCGCCCGCCGGCACGCCGAAGGAGGCGATCGTCCTGCTGAACGCCGAGATCGTGAAGGCGTTGAAGCTGCCGGAGGTGGCGGAGCGGCTGACCGGCGACGGCGCGGCGGCGGTCGGCAACACGCCCGCCGAATTCGGCGCCTATATCAAGGCGGAAATGGCGAAGTGGGGCCCGGTCATCAAGGCGTCCGGTGCGACGGCGGATTGATTGCGTCTGCGATCGCGGCGAAAATCAAGCCCGGCGATTGATGCAGGCATGGAGATGATGAACATTCCGGTATTGAAATTCACGTCGTGCATGGCGGAGAACGCCGAGGCGACGTGCCGTGCGATCGTCGCCTGGCTCGGGCGCAGGCTGGCCCTGCGCGCGGAATTCGTCGACGGCATTCCGTGGGAGGAGCGCGAGGCGCTGCTCGATGCGGGGCGCATCCACGTGTGCTGGATCTGCGGGCTGCCGTACGCGTGGAAAGCGGACGCGGCGAACGCGGCGGTCGAGCCGTGCGCGGTGCCGGTCATGCGCGGCGCGCGCTACGCGGACCGCCCGGTGTATTTTTCCGACGTGGTCGTGCATCGCGCGAGCACGTACTCGTCGTTCGCCGATTTGCGCGGCGCCGCCTGGGCGTACAACGAACCGCGTTCGCATTCGGGGCACAACGTGGTGCGGCACCATCTGGCGACGCTCGGCCATCGCTCGGGATACTTCGGCCGCGTCGTCGAATCGGGCGCGCACCAGCGCTCGCTGCGCATGATCGCCGACGGCGAGATCGACGCGTCGGCGATCGACAGCACGGTGCTCGAAGCGGAGCTCGCGCGGCGGCCGGAGCTCGCGCGCGACGTCAAGGTGATTGCAACGCTGGGCCCTAGCCCGATGCCGCCGTGGGTGATGCTGAAAAGCCTGCCGCAGGATCTGCGCGACGACTTGCGCGCCGCATTGCTCTACATGCACCGCGACGCGCAGGGCGCCGCGATCCTCGCAAGCTGGCGCATCGCGCGGTTCGTCGCGGCGGCGGATGCCGATTACGATCCGCTGCGGCAAATGGCGAATGCCGCCGCGGACGTGCGGCTCGCGCCGTGACCGTTGCGCGCCGGCAATCGGAGTAGAGTACGCCCATCGTCAATTTCCGAGGAGCATGACAGATGCATGACTTTCGCTGGGTGGCCCTGGTCACGATCGCCGTCGTGGTCCTGCATTTCGTGCTGGCGTGGAACGTGGGCAGGGCGCGCGTCAAATACGGGGTCAAGGCGCCCGCCATGTCGGGCCATCCGGATTTCGAGCGCGCGTTCCGCGTGCAGATGAACACGATCGAAACGACGCTCATGTTTTTGCCCGTGCTGTGGCTGTATGCGGCGTTCGCGGACGGCATGTGGGCGGCGGGGCTCGGCGCGGTGTGGGTCGTCGCGCGCATCTGGTACGCGGCCGCTTATCAGCATAGCGCGGCAAAGCGCGGACCCGCGTACGGCCTGTCGATGTTCGTCGTCGTCGTGCTGGCCGTGGGCTCGGCGTGGAGCGTGATCAGGGGATTGATGTAGTTCCTCCGATGAAGCTCGTTGCGCGCGCCGTGCGTCCGCCGGGTATTCGCGCCGGCACGGCGGTCGCACTGCTGGCGTTGGCTGCGTGCACCACACCGCCCGTCATGCAGCACACCGGCTTGCCTGTCGTGGTGCGTCCGTCCGGCAGCTTCGACGAGCGGCGCGCGAATTTCGTGGTGCTGCATTACACAAGCGACAACAACCCGGAGCAGGCGCTGCGCACGCTGACCGATCCGGTGAGCAAGGTGAGCGCGCATTACCTCGTGGCGCGCGACGGCAAAATCTACGCGCTCGTGGACGAGCGCGCGCGGGCGTGGCACGCCGGAGTTTCGTACTGGGGCGGCAATCGCGACGCAAATTCTGCGTCTATCGGGATCGAACTCGACAACGACGGCAGGGAAGAATTTGCGGAGCCGTTGGTCGACAGCCTGCTGGCGCTGCTCGCGGACCTCAAAGCGCGGTATGCGATTCCGGCGGCGAACTTCCTCGGCCATAGCGACGTCGCGCCGCGGCGCAAGCCGGACCCCGGCAAATTATTTCCATGGCGGCAGCTTGCCGCGCGCGGTTTTGGTTTGTGGTGCGACCCGCCGTACCGCGTGCCGCCGGCGGCCGACGGCTTGACGCTGCTCGCCGCATTCGGCTACGACACTGCGGACGAGGCCGCCGCGATTGGCGCATTCAAACTGCATTTCGCGCCGGACGGCGACCTGCGCGAACTGACTGACGGCGACCGCGCGATGCTCGCGTGCCTCCTGGAAAAAAAGCGCGCGGCGGAGTAAGGTTGTGAGCGAACCGCCTGAGCGCGTGCGCATCGACAAATGGCTGTGGGCCGCGCGCTTCTTCAAGACCCGCGCGCTGGCTCAAGCCGCGGTCGTCGCGGGCAAGGTGAGATTGCACGACGAGCGCATCAAGCCGTCGAAAGACGTGAGGGCCGGCGATGCGCTCGCGATCCGCGTCGGCGAATTCGAGTGGAATGTCACGGTCACGGCCCTCGCCGACCGCCGCGGGCCGGCGGATGCGGCGCGCCAGCTCTATATCGAGAGCGCGGAGAGCATCGCGCGGCGCGTCGCGCAAATCGCGGACCGCAAGGCTTTCGGCGGCCCGGCGGGCGAACGCAAAGGCCGCCCGACCAAGCGCGAGCGGCGGCAGATCATCAGGTTTCGCGAGGGCACTTAGTTTCGTCGCCCGCGCATTTCTCACCTTCCCAATTTTTAGCACTCATCTCGCGTAGGCGAGATGCTCGACGCTCCCTTCTCCTGTGAAGGGAGAAGGGCTGGGGATGAGGGCAACCAGGGGAAAGGGCGGGATGGGGATGGGTTCAATCGTTCACGCGACTCTGACAACCCCATCCCCACCTTAGCCCTTCCCTTGAAGGGGAGGGAATATTTTTTAAAAGCGCGCTTATTTGGCCCGCGCCGCCAGCAGCTTCGCCCAAGCCTTCGGCAACTCGATTTTCTTGGCGGTCGGAAAACCGAGAAAGCCGTTGTGGCCGAATACGTAGGCATTGTTGCGCAGCGGATCGCCGCCGACCGCGATCATGAAGTCCTCGGGTTTCCACACGATCGGCACCAGCCGATGCGGGTCGTCGGATTCGTAAAACACTTTCGGAATGCGGCCGTGCGTCACGTCGTCCTTGAGATCCCACACGCCGCGGATGTTCCAGTCGCGCAACTGGCGCTCGAAGTCGTGGGCGGTGATGCGCGCGTGGTCGAACAGATATTTTTTGACGTCGGACTTTTTCCAGCCGGCTTTCGCGATCGTCTCGGCGATGATCGGCGTAATGACCGCGAGCGGCCGCAGCGTGCCCGGGCCGTGGCTCGTCGTGAACGTGATCTGCCAGTTGTTGAATTTCACCAGCGAGTCGGCGAGATAAGGCAGCATTTCCTCGGGCGTGCTGCCGGTGACGGACGACAGCGAGCCGCCGCCGGTATAGCGCGCGATGGTGACGGTGTTGTCGCCCGTCTTGAAACCCATCTCGGCGGAAAGCGGTTGCCAGCCGATCGCCTTCAGCACGTCTTCGTTCTCCGCGAGCACGACGCGCCAGGTGTTGCCGAACGTCGCCTTGTCGGTCTTGTGCAGCAGAAAGCCCGCGACGTTGCGCAAATACAAACGCCAGAAGCGGCCGACCGAAGTGTTCGGCAGAAAGCCGTCGCGCAGCGCGCCCTGCAGGTAATTGAAATCGAGTTCCTTGATGATCGGGCCGTTCAGGATGATCAGCGTGTCGCCGCCCGGCGTGTTGCCGCTGTGCTCGACGCCGTACCGGGGATCGCACATCGCTTCGATCAGCGCGATCAATACGGGCATGTATTCGGGCCGGCAGCCGGCCATCACGCCGTTGGCGGCGACGTTCCAGATGGTGGCCGCGCGCTTGTCCGGCAGGAGCACGCCGAGTACTTCGTCGGGCTTGCGATCCGTAAATTTTAGAAATTCGTCGATCGCTTCTTGCGTCGGCGGCACTATCGGCAGGCCGTCCGCATATTCGTGCTCGTAAAAATAGCGGTTTACTTCGGCGAAGCCGCCTTTGACCACGATGTCGCGCGCGCCTGGCTCCGCCGTATCCGCCTGCGCGGTGGTGGCAATGGTCAGATTGTCGATCACCGCCTGCATCGTCACGCCCAGAATATCGCGGCGCAGATCTTCCTTGCTCTTGTTCCCTATGTGGCCGGGGACGAGTGCCAGCGGAATGTTGCGCATGCCCAGCCCGATCGACGTCGCGGCGGCCTGCTTGAAGAATCCTTCACACGTGAGTGAAGAAGTCGGATAGCCGGCGGCTTCGCACGCTGCACTGGCCCGCAACACGGCGGGCGTGCAACTGCCTCAACACGCCATCCCGGAAATCACCGCGTCGACCCCGAGTTCCTTGAAACGTCCGGGCAGTGCCGCCAGTGCATCTTTCTCGTCGCCGCCGTGCGTGCTGCCGAAGTCGCGCCAGCTCACGAACTTGACGCCCGGATATTGCTTCTTCAAGCCTTCTTCGAGCAGCGCGAATACTTCGTCGCCCTTGAAGAGGTAGTCCCACAATTGCGCGACGGTCTTGCCCTCGAGCGTGTCGAGGCGGGGCGCCAATGCGCGCGTCTTCTGCTGGCGCGTGCCGCGCGGCCAGTACGCTTCGAAATAACCATCGTTGATTTCTTTCGCCATCGCTAAACTCCTAAAAGATCTGTAGCCGCAGATAAACGCGGATGAACGCAGATGAAAACCAAGTTAATGCTATGTATTTGGCTTTTGAATTTATCCGCGTGAATCTGCGTTCATCTGCGGCTGATTTGTCTTGCCTTTCACTGCTTCGCCATCCCGATTTCGGTCAGCACGTCTTTCCATATTTCGTATTGCTCTTTCAGGCTTTTGGCGAGATCGGCGCTGTTCAGGTATTCCTCTTTCCACTGGTTCTTCTCGGCAGCCTGATGCCAAGCATCGGTCTTGACCATGCGTCCGAACACGCCGTCCCAGTAACGGACCTGATCGGGCGTCAAACCCTTCGCACCCATCACGCTCCGCGGCAGGTCGAACACGACGTCGTAGCCCTGCTCCTTGAACGTCGGCACGGTTGCGAGCAATCCGCCGAGGCGCTTCGGCGAGGCGAGCCCGAGGATGCGGATTTTTTTTGCCTCCAAGAGCGGCAGGAAATTGCCCGGCGTCACCGCGACGACGTCGACGTGCCCGCCGAGCAGGGCGGCTACCGCGTCGCCCGACGAGGTATAGACGACGATTTTCAGTTTTTTGGCGTCAGCGCCGGCGGCGCGTGCAAACAGCGCGGCGGTGATATGAAAGGCGTTGCCGCGCGCGTTCGCCAGCGCGATGCTCACTGCCGATGGATCGGCTTTCAACCGCTGCGCGAGGTCCTTGCCGTTCGCAATTGGCGATTCGGCGCGCACCATGAAGAGTATCGGCTCGGTGATCAGGTTCGCGATCGGGGCGAATTCGAAATACTTGATGGTCAATTGCCCGGTGACCAGCGCCGAGAGCGGCGTCGAAGTTTGAATCGCGAGCTTCGTGCCGTCGCCCGGGAATTGCGACAGGTAATTGTAGGCGACGGCGTAGGGGCCGCCCGGTTTGTTGTTCACGGTGATCTGCGGTTCGACGAGCTTTTGCGTTTGCAGGATGGCCTGCACGGTGCGCGCCGTGTTGTCCACGCCGCTGCCGGGCCCGGTGCCGACGATCAATTCGACCGCCTTGTCCGGTTTCCAGTCGGCGGCGGCCGCCGTTGTCGCAGCGACCAGCGCCGCGCAACCGGTATGCAATACAAGCCGGACGAAATTCTGGAATGTCATGCGCGAAGATCTCCTCACGCCCGATTATACGGTTCGAAGCGGAATCCTGCCGCGCCGGGCCGGCGGCCGGACGAAAAAAAGCGCCGATACCTTGCGGCATCGGCGCTTGCACGCGCGTCTACGCGATCGGCAGCGCGTAATTTCCAGCGTTACCCTTTGGAATGATGCTCGTGTCCACCGCGATGAAAGCGCCCGCCGTGGCCGCGGGCAAACTGCTTGTCCGCGATGGTTTTCTGTTCCGGCGTGAGCGCCGCATACAGCTCCGTTACCGCGGCGGTCCGCGCTTCCATGCTGGCAAGTCCCTGCTTCATGAACGCGGTGCGTTGCGCGAGACGCTCGGGCGCCGTCAGATTTTCGGTCTTGGGCTGGGCGGCAAATTTCGCGTGCTGCGCCGTTCTCGCTTCGGACTGCTTGCGCGTTCTGTCGGCGAAAGTCTGCCAGGCCTTTTCCTGGGCCGGCGCAATCTTGAGCTCGACTTTCAGCGCGGCCAGATAGCCCTCGACGCGGGCGGCGGGATTGCTCCATTGGCCGTGCTGTTCGTGGCCTTCGCGCATGCCATGACCCATCATGCCGTGGTGCGCTTCCGGACCGCCGGCCTGATAGCCGCGTTCCGGCGCAGGCACCTGGGGCTGGGCATAGACCAATGAACCCGACGCGGCAAACGCTGCCGCAGCGATCAAACCTGCGATGACTTTACGGTTGCTTCTCATGATAATGATCTCCATTGGTTAAGTAACTGTTGCCTTTCCCGGTCCGGCGATACGTGCCTTGCCGTCCGCCGGTTCTCTGGCAGCGCTCATTTGAGCACCCGGGTGTAACCGGGGGATTTCATGTCGCGGCATTTTTGTATCGGCCCCTGTCACCCGGCGGGATTGTTACACTGCGATACAATTTTTTTGGCGGGCGCGCGGCGGTCGCTGTATATAGAGCATATGAGTACGCCGGATCATGTATTGGTCGTCGACGACGACCTCGAAATCCGCAGCCTGCTGCGCGACTACCTGGAAAAGAACGGCTATCGCGTCACGGCGGTGGGCGACGGCAAGGCCATGTGGGCCGCGTTCGACGAGGCGCGCCCGGATCTCGTCGTGCTCGACGTAATGCTGCCCGGCGCCGACGGGCTCACGCTGTGCCGCGACGTGCGCGCGCGCTCGGCGCTCCCGATCATCATGCTGACCGCGCGCGGCGAGGAAACCGACCGCATCGTCGGCCTCGAGATGGGCGCCGACGATTATCTGGCGAAACCGTTCAGTCCGCGCGAGCTGCTGGCGCGCATCAAGAGCGTGCTGCGCCGCGCGCGCACGCTGCCCGACAACCTGCAGCCGGACGCCGCGCGCCGGATCCGCTTCGCCGGCTGGACGCTCGACATTGCCACGCGCAACCTGATCTCGCCCGCGGGCGTGGTCGTCGCCTTGAGCGGCACCGAGTTCAAGCTGCTCAGGATTTTTCTCGCGCATCCGAACCGCGTGCTGAACCGCGACCAGCTGATCGATCTCATGCTCTCGCGCGATGCGTCGCCGTTCGACCGCAGCATCGACGTGCAGGTGAGCCGCCTGCGCCACCGCCTTGACGAAGACGCGAAGGAGCCGGCGATCATCAAGACCGTGCGCGGCGAGGGCTACGTGTTCGCCGTGGCG
>CAZEAX010000164.1:0-9732 GCA_964510405.1 uncultured Streptomyces sp.
GTTCCGCGTTGCCGCGATCGTCGCGGCGGGCTGGCGCGGCAAAGTCGAATCGTTACCGGAGGAAGTGCGCGCGAAGGATCTCAAGCCGCGCGCGAGGAAGGCCGCGGGCGACTTCGTGTTTCACGATCGATTTACCCCGCGATGACCGGATCGCCCTTGACCACCGTTCGGTAGAGCACGCGCGGCTGGTTCGGATCGACTTCCGAGCGGTAGTGCATGCAGCAGCGGTTGTCCCACAGCACGAGATCGCCGACGCGCCACTTGTGGCCCCACGCGTATTTCGGCTGCGTCGCGTGCGCCCACAGCTTGTCGAGCAGCGTTTCGCTGTCGGCGTTCGACATGCCGATGATGTAATTCGACGGCCAGTCGCGGCGGCGCCCCAGATATAACGCTTTCTTTTTAGTGACCGGATGCACGCGCACGAGCGGATGCGCGGGGCCCGGCACTTCTTCGGGCCTGGTCGGCAGTTTCACCGTCGGCCGCAGCACGCCCGCGCTGTTGCGCGTCGAATCGTGGATCTGCGATTTGCCCGCGATCTCACGCTTTAAATCCTCCGGCAATTCTTCATAGGCGAGATACTGATTGTTGAAGAACGTGTCACCGCCGCCGTTGACGGGAATGATCACCGCGTAAAGCATGCTGCCCGCGGGCGGCACTTCGACGTACGAATTGTCGCTGTGCCACACGACTTCATAGCTGCCGAGCGTGCCGTTGTCCCTGACGGGATTTCCTTCCTCGTCGAGGTTCGAGATAAGGCTTACGTGAGAGTGCAGCGGCACGAGCTTGCCGCCGACTTTGTAGCCGCCGGCAATCTGGTATTTGCGCGCGGCGGGTTCCTTGGTCACGCCGAATATCGACGCGGCTTCGAGAAATGAAATATCCGGCAGCTTCTGGTCGCGCCACAGCAGCACGCCGTGGTCGGCCCATGCCTGCCGCATGAGTTCCCTGGTGGCTTCAGGCACCGGCTGCGCCAGATCGACGCCGCGGATTTCCGCGCCGACGGCTTTGCCGCTCGGCACGACCTCAACGTTCTCCGGGGCGTTCACGTTCGACGGTGCGGCTTTGGTTTGAGTGTTCGCCATTTGTTTCTCCAATGAAATTCAGATCGATCGCAACCCGCCGCCGTCCACCGCCAGGCACTGACCCGTCACGTAAGACGACAGCGGCGACGCCAGAAAATAAATCGCCTGCGCCACTTCCTCGACCGTGCCCAGGCGCTGCAGCGGAATGTTCGCGACGCGCGGCGCCAGAAACGCTTCAAGCGATTTCTCCGGCGCCCATTTCTGGCGTCCCGCTTCCATCTGCCCGGTCATGATGCCGCCGACGCTGACCACGTTGACCCGTATATTATCGCTTGCGAGTTCGAGCGACAGTCCCTTCGAAAGATTCATCGCCGCCGCCCACGCCACGCCCGAAGTCACCAACCGCGGCGGCGGTTGCCGGCCCTTGATCGACGTTACGTTCACGATGCTGCCGCCGCCGGCGCGCCGCATCAGCGGCAATGCGCTGCGCGTGACGCGGATCATGCCGAGCACTTTCTGCTCGAGCGCGCCGCGCCACTCGTCGTCGGTGATCGCCTCGAAGCGGCCTTTCGGCAGCGGTTGGGAAACTGCGTCGACTGCGTTGACCGGCCAGTTGACGCCGTTGACTTCGCGCTGCGACGATTCGCCGGCGTTGTTGATCAGTATGTCGATGCGGCCGAACTCTTTTTCCACGTGAGCGATGAAGCGTTCGACCGACGCGGTATCGAGGATGTCGGCACACTGCCAGATCGCTTTTGCCGCATGTTCTGCCCCAAGTTCGGCCGCCGCGGCTTTCAACGTTGCCTCGGTGCGGCCGCAGATCGCGAGGCGTGCGCCTTCACGCGCAAAGAGGTCGGCGGCGACGCGGCCGATGCCGCGGCTGCCGCCGGTGATGACCGCCACCTTGCCGTCGAGTGCGCCCATATCTGCGGAAATTACGCGCCCTTGCCGGCCATGAAGCTGTAATGCGATTTGCGGTGCATGCCGCGGCGTATCGCGTCGACTGCGACCACGTCCGCCGGCGCAACGCTTGCGAAATTGATCTCGAAGCCGTAACGCTCGACGAGCCATGCGGCTTTTTCCTGCGGCTCGATCAGGCCGAGCTCGAACAGCAGGTACTCGTTCTTGCCGAGCGCGGCGATCGTGTCGAGCGCCTTCGGGTCGGTGCGCGTCATGGCCTGGATTTCGCTGCTTTCCAGGTAAATTTTGGAAACACCGAGTTCGATATCGCGCAATATCTGCTTGCACACCTCGTCCGCATCGAACGGAATGTCGACGTTCTTGCGGCCCATCTCTGTCATCACCTTGAGGCCCATGCCGAGCGCCTGCGCGATCAGCTCTTCGCGGTAACCGGTCTCCAGCGGCTTCATCGTGTCTTCGCTCATTTCGACGCCCGCAAAACCGAGATCGCGCACCGCCTTCAGATAGTCGTCCACCTTGTGCTGAATCACGGCGAGTTGAAACGGGATGCCGCCGGGCACCACGTCGATGCCCGCCTTGTTGTAAAGCGCGACTTTCTTTTTTATCCACGCGGCCGACAGGCGTCCGGCAAGCCCCGCGTGATCGGTGATCTTGGCGTAGTCGATGAGCGGCGCCGCGATCTCGATGATGTCTTCGGTGGCGCGCAGCGGGATGCCGACTTCCGACATCAGAATCATGCAGTTCTTGCGCGGCTTGGGCGGCAGTGGCAGGACTTCGAGCATTGGAAACGCGGCGGGCTGGTTCATGAGTTCGCTCTTGAATGAAATGGATGGAAAATGGCGCGTCTAATTGAAATGGATTTTGGCGGCTTGCACGACCCTCGCCCACAACCCGCTTTCCTTCTTGATGCGCGCCGCAAATTCTTCGGGCGTATTGATGACGGGTTCGGCCCCGATGTCGAGCAATTGCCTGCGCACGTCGGGCAGCGAGACGACATGCACCACGTCGCGGTGGGTTTTGGCGATGATTTCCGCCGGCGTGCCGGCGGGTGCCACGAGCCCGAACCAGACGTCGGTATCGAAGCCGGGAAGACCGCTTTCGGCGATGGTGGGAACGTTCGGCAGCAGCGGCGAGCGTTTCGCGGTACTCACGCCGAGCGCGCGCAGCCGGCCCGCCTTGATGTAAGGCAGCGCCGCGGGCGTGTTGAAAAACAGCAGTTCGATCTGGCCCGCAATCAGGTCGGTGGCCGCCGGCGGTCCGCCTTTGTACGGCACGTGCACGATGTCGATGCCCGCCATCGATTTGAACAGTTCCATCGCGAGATGCAGCGAGCCGCCTGCGCCCGAGGAGCCGTAGTTCACTTCGCCCGGACGGGCTTTGGCGAGCGCGATCAGCTCGCGCACGTTTTTTACCGGGAACGCCGGATTGGTGACGAGCAATTGCGAGGTCGACGCGATGATCGTGATGGGGGTGAACGCCTTGTCCGGATCGTAGGGCAGGCTTTTGAAAAGGCTGCGGTCTATTGTCAGCGAGGTGTTCAGCGTGAATAGCTGCGTGTAGCCGTCGGGAGCGGCAATCGCGGCGGCGCCGGTGCCGATACGCCCGCCGCCGCCGGCGCGGTTGTCGATCACGACCTGCTGGCCCCAGATTTCAAACAACTTCTGGCTGACAACGCGGCCGACGAGATCGATGCTGCCCGATGCGGGGAACGGTACGATCCACCGGACCGGGCGCGCCGGGAAAGCTTCCGGAACGTCCGCGGCGCCGGCATGCCATGCCGGAATCAACGCAGCCGCCAATATGAGAAGACGCGCACGCCGGTGCTGAGCGCCCGAAAAAAAGTCCGTGAACAACAAAAAACGCTCCTCCAGAAATTTGAATATTCCGGTCGATACAACCTGTAATGCAGTGGGGAAAAGGCGAACTGCGAAACCGCGGCGCCTAGAATAGCACCGCCTTCAAGTTCGTGCCGGACGCCCCCGCCGCGCCGCGGGCCGCACTGCGGTAGTATTGCGCGATGTTGAAATGCGTCGAGGGGCTTCGTGCATAAACGTTACTGCGTCGCGCTCTGCGTCTGCGCGCTTGCCTTTGCGATCTCATCTCCGGCACAGCAACCGGCGGCCGGCCGCGTCGCGGCAGCCGCCGACGAGATCGTCGGCAACTTCCGGCGCATGATCGTGTTGCACGAAGCGGCGGGCCGCTCCCGCGACCTCACGCAGGCCGGGCAGTTTCTGTTTTTCCGCAATCGCGAACTCACTTCGCAACTGGTCGCCGACGTGCTCGCGCCGCCGCCGGCGGACAGCGATCAGCGCATCGTTGCCTTGCTCGAACTGGTTGAATCGCGCACCGGCTGGCGCGACGTCGACAAGCTCGCGCTGCTCGGCGTGGTCAACGAGACGCGCGTGCGCCTGCCGGCCGCGCATCCGCTGGCAGCGCGCCTCAACAAAGCGCGCGACGAAATCGTCGCCATCCGCGCCGGCTACAACAGCGAAATCACCGCCGCGCTCGCCGAGCGGCCACCGGCCGCGCGCAAGCGCCCCGGCTGGGATGCCTACGTCGCATTCCTGCATGAGCAATATCCGCTCGCGCGCGTAATGGACGAGCTGAAGGCGCAACTGCCCGCGCCCGAGCAGCACGCGACACCTTCGCCCAAGGGCCGGGCCATCGTCGAAAACGCGCAGCGCGACGAATGGAATGACGGCGGCTTGCCGCCCAAAACCGTGTTGCTTACGTTCGACGACGGTCCGCATCCCCGCTACACAGCAGAGATCCTGCGCATCCTCGATTACTACAAAGTGAAGGCGATTTTCTTTCAGCTGGGCCAGAACCTCGGCGCCTTGCGCGACGGGCGGGCCGAGGCGACGCGCAACATCAGTGTGGTCGAGGCGATATTGCGCGCTGGCCACGCCATCGCGAATCACACCTACACGCATCCCTTCCTGCCCAAGTTGAGCGACGCGCAGGTCGATGACGAAATCGATACGACGCAGGCCCTGCTTTTGGCGGTGGCGCCGGTGCACGGGCGCGCGCCGCTGTTCCGTCCGCCGTACGGCGCGCGCAATCCGCTGGTGCTGGCGGAAGTCGCGGACCGCGGCTTGAGATCGGTGATCTGGAACATCGACTCGCGCGACTGGGCCGACCCCATTCCGCAATCGATCGCGCAGCGCGTGTTCGACGAGGCGGAGCACGAGGGCCGGGGCATCATCCTCCTTCATGATATCCACGGCCGCACCGTGCAGGCGCTGCCGCGCGTGATCGAGGGCCTACTGAAGCGGGGTTTTCACTTCGCGTACTGGGATGGCAGCGGCCTGAAGACGGATGCGGCGGAATGAAATCCCGGTACGCGTAAACTATATGCCCATGGCCAAAACCGACACCGCCGCTGCGGCCCCGCAGCCCGAATACGAATTCGTCGTCGCGCGCGACGTGATGGTTGCGATGCGCGACGGCGTCAGGCTCGCCACCGACATTTACCGTCCCGCGCGCAAAGGCATGGCGGAAGCCGGCAAATTCCCGGTCATCCTCGAGCGCACGCCGTACGGCAAGGCGCAGGTGTCGCGTTCCGAAATCGACGCCGGCATGACCGAATCGCGCCCGCGTCCCGAAGTGGCCGCGTGGTTCGTGCGCCACGGTTACGTCGTCGTGTACCAGGATTGCCGCGGCCGCTATGCGTCGGAAGGCGAGTTCGTCAAATACCTGTCGGACGGCGAAGACGGTTACGACACGGTCGAGTGGCTCGCGACGCAGCCGTGGTGCAACGGCAAGGTCGCGACGATGGGCTTGTCGTACGCGGCGCATACCCAGGGTTCGCTCGCGTGCCTGAATCCGCCGGCGCTCGCGGCGATGGTGATCGACTCCGGCGCCTTCTCGAATGCGTATCTGTCGGGCATCCGCAGCGGCGGCGCGTTCGAGATGAAACAGGTAACGTGGGCGTTCAACCAGGCGAAGTTGAGTCCGCTCGCCAAGGCGGATGCCACCGTGCGCGCGGCGCTCGACCAGGAAAATCTGCTCGACTGGTTCAAAATGATGCCGTGGAAGCTCGGCCATTCGCCCGTGCGCTACGTGCCCGAGTACGAGGACTACCTGTTCGAGCAATGGACGCATGGCGCGTTCGACGGATACTGGAAGCAACTCGGCATTTACGCGGAAGGCTATTACAAGCAGTTCGCCGACGTGCCGCAGATCCACATGTCGAGCTGGTACGACGCCTACGTGCGCACCGCGATCGACAACTACACCGCGTTGCGGAAAAAGAAACGCGGGCCGGTGCGCCTGATCATGGGGCCGTGGACGCACGGCGACCGCTGCAAGACTTTTTCGGGCGACGTCGACTTCGGTCCGGCGGCGACGATCGACAACAACCTGGCGCCGCACTGGCGCGCGTTCCGCCTGCGCTGGTTCGATCACTGGATCCAGGGTGTTGCCAACGGCGTCGACGCGGAACCCGCGGTGCGCCTCTTCCTGATGGGCGGCGGCAGCGGGCGCCGCAATCTCGAAGGGCGGCTCGACCACGGCGGACGCTGGATCGCCGGCAATGATTGGCCGCTGCCGCAAACGAAGTTTACGAACTTCTATCTGCACGCGGACGGCAAACTCGATCGCGCGAAACCCGCGGCGACTGCGGTCGCCCGCCAGTACGATTTCGATCCCGCGGATCCCGTGCCGACGATGGGCGGGCCGCTGACGTCCGGCGCGCCGGTGTTCGAAGGCGGCGCGTTCGATCAGTGCGAGGACAAGCGCTTTTTCGGCGTGCGTCACCCGGGCCTGCCGCTGGCGGCGCGCCACGACGTGCTCGTGTTCGAGACGGCGCCGCTTGAAGAAGATGTCGCGGTAATCGGTCCGATCGTCGTGAAGTTGTTTGTGGCTTCGAATTGCGTCGATACCGATTTCACGGCCAAGCTGATCGACGTGCACCCGCCAAACTCCGACTATCCGCGCGGCTTCGCGATGAACCTGTGCGACGGCATCCTGCGCTGCCGCTACCGCGATTCGTGGGAGAAGCCCGCGCTGATGAAGCCCGGCAAGACGTACGAGATCGCGATAGAGCCGTTCGCGACGTGCAATCTCTTCAAGGCCGGTCACCGCATCCGGCTCGATATTTCGTCCTCCAACTTCCCGCGCTACGACGTCAATTCGAACACCGGCGAGCCCGCAGGCCGCGCGCAGACCAAGCGCGTTGCGACCAATACCGTGTTCGTCGATCGCAAGCGCGCGTCGCACGTCGTGCTGCCGATCGTGCCGGTCAAGACGCTGAAACCGCTGTAAGGCGTTCCCATGCGCAAGCCGGCTCTATGCATTGCAATGCTGCTTATCGCGGCGTTGTCCGGTGCCGCGTCCGCCGCCGATCTGATAATCGGGCGCGCGACCGAGCAATCGTCGCTCGACCCGTTGTTCTCGAGAAGCGCCACCAACTACAGCACGTCGGGGCAGATGTTCGAGCGCCTGGTCATGAACGACGCGAACAACCAGCTGCATCCGGCGCTCGCAGTGTCGTGGCGCGCCATCGACCCGACCACCTGGGAAATCAAGCTGCGCGACAAAGTGAAGTTTCACGACGGCGGCGACTTCACCGCCGACGACGTGGTGTTCTCGTTCGAACGCGCGCGCAACGTGCCGAACAGCCCGGCCTCGTTCGCCGGTTCGGTCGCGAGCATCGTCAACATGCGCGCGCTCGACCGCCTGACCGTGCAGTTGAAGACTTCGCAGCCGGTGCCCTCGCTCATCGAGCAGGTCGGCCGCGCGTTCATTCTGTCGAAGAAAGCCGCCGGCGGCCTGACTACCGCCGACTTCAACGCAGGCAAAGGCATGGTCGGCACCGGCCCGTACAAGTTTGTCGAATGGCGGCCCGCGCAGCATTTAAAGCTCGTGCGCAATGCTGCGTACTGGGGCCCGCGGCCCGATTTCGAAAACGTGACGCTGAAGTACATCGCGAAAGACGCGGGGCGGATCGCCGCGCTGCTGTCCGGCGACGTCGATCTCATCGACGAAGTGTCGCCCGAAGGCGCCAAGCAATTGAAGGCCGACGCGAGGACGCGCGTATTTTCGATCGGCTCGACGCGGCTGATTTATCTCGCGCTCGATTCCGATCGCGATCAGAGTCCATTCGTCACCGACAGCGCGGGCAAGCCGCTCAGTCGCAATCCGCTGAAGGACGCGCGCGTGCGCCGCGCACTGTCGCTGATGATAGACCGCAAGCTGATCGTCGAGCGGCTGCTCGACGGCTCCGGCGAGCCCGCGGGCCAGATGGTGCCGCAGGGCATCGGCGGTTTCGATCCCTCGCTGCCGCCGCCGAAGCAGGACGTGGCGATGGCCAGGAAGCTGTTGAATGAGGCGGGTTATCCGAACGGTTTCGGCATCACGCTGCACACGTCGGTCGACCGCTTCGCGCGCGACAGCGACATCGGGCAGGTGATCGGCCAGATGCTGGCGCGCGGCGGCATCAAGGTGAACAACGTGTTCGCGGTGCCGTACAACGTCTATGCAAGCGCTGCTACGAGGCGCGAGTACAGCGCATTTATTTTCGGGTGGGGTACGACGACGCCGGATTCTGGTATGGGACTTACGAACGTGCTCGCCACGTTCGACAAAGACGCTGGGTTCGGCGCATTAAATCGCTCGCGCTACTCGAACCCGCAGTTCGACGCCGCGTTGAAACGCTCGCTGACCGAGTTCAACGAAGCGAAACGGCTTGCGAGCCTGCGCGAGGCGACGCGCATCGCGTTCAACGACGTCGCCGTCATCCCGCTCTACTGGCCGACGGTCAATTGGGCGACGCGCAAAGGCATTGTTTACGAGCCGCGGCGCAGCGAGGAAACGCTCGCGCAAAAAGCGAGTCTCGCGAAGTAGGTGATTAAGCGATTAAGCAATTGAGCGATTAAGTGATTGAGTCACTGTTTACGTAATCCCTCAATCACCTAATCGCCCAATTGCTCATTTGGATTTTTGAGTTGCATTCTTATATAGTGCTGGCTCCTTGCCGATAACCCACCAGAGACCCCGATGAAAATCACCCACATCAAATCGCAGATCGTGAAACTACCCGGCGACGAGCCGCTGGCGGACGGGCCGGCGACGCCGGGCGCGACGCGTGATTTCGTCACGCTCACGATCGGCACCGATCAGGGCATCGAGGGCATAGGCTTCAGCTTCTTCGGCGGCGCGCTGACCGGCGCGCTCAAAGCGGCGATCGACGCACTCGGTGCGCTGACCGTCGGCGAAGATCCTATGAAGATGGAAGCGATCATCGCGAAACTGCGCGGCGCCGCGCAGCAAAGCGGGCCCGGCGGCATTTTCACTCTCGCGCTCGCCGCGATCGACATCGCCCTGTGGGACATCAAGGGCAAGGCGCTCAACCTTCCGCTCGCCAAACTGCTCGGCGGCTTTCGCGAGAAAGTGCCGACGTATGCGAGCGGCGCGCTGATGCGGCATTTCCCGCTCGACGTCGTGGTGAAGGCGGGGCCCAAGCTCGTCGCAAAAGGTTTCCGCCAGATGAAGACGCAGATGGCGTTGCCCGGCGACGGCAATCCCGAGCGCGAAGTCGAGCGCATGAAGTTGCTGCGCGAAGCGATCGGTCCCGATATCGACCTGATGTGCGACATCAACCAGCGCTGGGACGTGCGGCAGGCGATCTCGATCGGCTCGCGCGTCGAGGAATACAACCTGTTCTGGCTCGAAGACGTGACGACGCACGACGATTACGCGGGGCTCGCGCGCGTCGCGGAAGCGCTCGCCACACCCATCGCCGGCGGGGAATACGTGTACGGTTTGGCGCCGTTCCGTCACATGCTCG
>CAZEAX010000165.1:0-9707 GCA_964510405.1 uncultured Streptomyces sp.
CGCGCGCTCGAGCACGAGCACGCTGGCGCCGCGTTCGCGCGCGGACAGCGCCGCGCACATCGCGGCGTTGCCGCCGCCGAGCACGATTACGTCATAGCTTGATTGTGACACCGGTGATTCCTTCATGTAGGGATTGTCGCGTACGCGCGATCGCGAAAAACGCTGCGCGGATCGCGGCGTGGCGGATGTTTTGACGCCGCCGCAACGTGTTCGTATACTAGTGTATACATGAGAATTCAAAGTGTCCAGCCGGTTCCCGGCGCCGTTGCGAGGAACAATCAGTGCGCATTGATCTGACCGCGGGCATCGCGATGCTCGCATTGACCGCCGGCGCGGCCTGCGCGCAGGATTATCCGCAAAAACCCGTGCGCTTCATCGTCGGCTTCTCGCCGGGCGGCGGCAGCGACATTCTCGCGCGGCTCCTGAGCGAAAAACTCACCGAGAGCTGGGGCCGGCCGTTCGTGGTGGACAACCGCAGCGGCGCGGGCGGCACCATCGCGCTTTCCCTGACCGCCAACGCGGCGCCCGACGGCTACACGATCATGATGATCTCGGGCAGCCAGATCACCAACGCCGTGCTGATGACGAAAATGAATCTCGACGTGCTGAAGGCCTACGCGCCGGTAACGCAGGCGACGTCGCAGCCTTACATACTCGTCGTGCATCCGTCAGTGCCGGCGAAAAACGTCAAGGAGCTGATCGCGCTCGCGAAGGCGAAACCCGGCTCGCTCAACTATGCGTCGTCCGGCACCGGTTCGTTCGCGCACCTCGGCATGGAATTGTTCAACAACATGACGGGCACCGGGATGGTTCACATCCCGTTCAAGGGCAGCGGCGCCGCGATGATCGATCTGCTCGGCGGCCAGGTGCAGCTCGCGTTGACGAGCGCGATCTCCGGCATGCCGCATTTGAAGACGGGCAAGTTAAGAGGGCTTGCGGTCACGACGGCAAAGCGCTCGCCGGTCATCCCGGAATATCCGACCGTGGCGGAAGCCGGCGTGCCCGGGTATTCGGTCGACGGTTGGTACGCGGTCGTGCTGCCCGCGAAGACACCGGTTGCGATCGTGAACAAGCTGAACAAGGAACTCGTGAAATTGCTCGACACGCCGGTTGTGATCGAAGCGTTAGCCAGGGACGGTGCGGTGCCGGCGGGCAGCACGCCGGCGCAATTGCATGAAACGATGCGCGCCGAGCTCGCCAAGTGGGCCGGCGTCATCAAGAGCGCCGGCCTGAAAATGGAATGAGCGCATGAAGCTTCATCCGGCTGTTGTGCTGTTGACGGCAGCGGTTGCAGGCGCGGCGGCGGCGCAGAGCAACGCGCAAGATTATCCGGTCAAGCCGATACGAGTCATCGTCGGTCTCGCGCCGGGCGGGGCGACCGACATCGTCGCGCGCGCGCTCGCGCAGAAGTTGACCGATGGGCTGGGGCAGACCGTCGTTATCGACAACCGGGCCGGCGCGGCCGGCAGTATAGGCAGCGCGCTCGCCGCGAACGCGCCACCGGACGGATATACCGCGCTGATCATTTCGAGCACGTACACGATCAATCCGAGCTTGTACAAGAAACTGCCGTTCGATCCGGTGCGCGATCTGCAGCCGGTGACATTGATAGCATCGTCGCCTTTTCTGCTGCTGGTGCATCCGTCGATCGCCGCCAAGACGCCGCGCGAGCTGATCGCGCTCGCCAGGACCCGGCAGCTCACGTTCGCGTCCGGCGGCATTGGCAGCTCCGGGCATCTCGCGGCGGAACTCTTCAGCAGCATGGCGGGCATCGAATTGACGCACGTGCCTTACAAAGGCGCGGGGCCGGCGCTGATCGACACGCTGGGCGGCCAGGTGAACATGGTCATGAGCAGCATAGTGTCCGGCATGCCGTACGCAAAGGCTGGGCGCCTGCGCGCGCTGGCGATCACGACGCGCACGCGGTCGGCCGCGATGCCCGAACTGCCGACGATTTCAGAATCAGCTTTGCCGGGCTACGATTTTTCGTCGTGGTATGGATTGATGGTGCCGACGGGTACGCCGCGGGCTATCATCGCGCGGCTGCATGCCGAAACCGTGAAGGTATTGAAGCTGCCGGATTTGCAGCAGCGGCTGGCGGGCGAGGGCTGCGAGCCGGTCGGCAGCACGCCTGAACAACTCGCGGCGCATATCAAGACGGAAATGGCGCGCTGGGCGAAGATCGTGAAGTCCAGCCACATGCAGGCCGAATAACGGAGCGGAGCGCGTAATGCAGAAAACTAAAACTTCCAGGCCCACGCCGCTGGGCGAATTAGCGTATGCGAAATTGCATTCGGCGATCCAGGCCGGCACCTTCGAACCGGGCCAGCGCATGATGGAGACTGAAGTCGCCGACTGGCTCAAGATGAGCCGCACGCCGGCGCGCGACGCGATGCGGCGGCTCGAGAACGAGGGGCTGCTCGTCCACGAACCGCGGCTGGGCCTCGTGATTGCCACGCTCGACCATGCCGCGGTGATGGAGCTCTACGCGATGCGCGAAGTGCTCGAAGGCACCGCCGCGCGGCTCGCCGCACGCAACGCCTCCGATCTCGAAGTCGAACAGCTGCTGGAACTCGTGGCGCTCGAAAAGAAGCTGAAGGGGAAATACAGCGAACTCGCCGGCCACAATCAGCGTTTCCATCAGGCGCTGCGGCAGGCCGCGCACAACCGTTTTCTGCTGCGCGCGCTGATCACGGTGCGCGACTCGATGGGATTGCTCGGCAAGTCGCAGATGACCCTGCCGCACCGCGCGGCGACGGCGCTCAAGGAGCACGAGCAGATCGTGCGCGCGATCGAGAAGCGCGATGCTGACGGCGCGGAGGAAGCCGCGCGCGCGCACGTGCGCGCCGCCCAGCGCGAGCGCATCAAATCGTTTATGCCGGCATAGCCGTTTAGTGCCCTTGAAACGCGGGCTTGCGCTTCTCCATGAACGCGTCGCGGCCTTCGATGTAATCCTTGCTCGCGAAGCACGCGTCGACCATCCTGTCGCACAACGCGATATCGCGTTGCGCTTCGTTCTTGCCCATTTCCTTCACGCTTTGCTTGACCGCGGCGATCGTGAGCGGCGCATTGCCTGCAATCGTGTTCGCGTAATCGAGCACGTATTTCTCGAGTTCGGCCACGGGTAGCATGCGATTGATGAGCCCCATCGCCAGCGCTTCCTGCGCGGTGAACTGACGGCCGGTGTAGAAGATTTCCATGGTGAACGACGGCCCGACGAGCGCTTCGAGGTACTTAAGGCGCTCGTAACGGTAGCCGACGCCGAGCTTGGCCGCCGGCACGCCGAAGCGCGAATCGTCGGACGCGATCCGGATATCGCAGTTGACCGCGGTGCCCATGCCCCCGCCCATGCAAAAGCCGCGGATCATCGCGATCGTCGGCTTCGGGCATTCGCGCAATGCTTTCGCTGCGCGGTCGGACGCGGCCTCGTATTCCGCCTTCGCCTCGGCGGTCGCGCGCCTCTCCTTGAATTCGGAAATGTCGGCACCGGACACGAACGATTTGTCGCCCGCGCCTTTCAATATCACCACGCGGACCGCCGGATCGCGCGAGTAATCTTCAAACGCGTCGCCCATGGCCAGGTACATGTCCATCGACATCGCGTTGCGCTTGGCCGGGTTGTTGAAGATGACCCAGCCGATGCCGCCTTCCTTGCGGGCGATCAGTTTTTCGGTGGTGGTTGGCATGGCGAAATCCTTTCGAGGTGAAAAGGCGCAGTGTAACCAAGGAAGCGCGGATCAAGAAATCTTGTTTGACCGCGCCTTCCCCGTACGTGAAGGATATACAAGGGAGCATAGCTCCCTGGTTCGTTCAAACCCCAATATAATCGGACAGTGTGTCGGGGTTCCGACCGGTTGGATAAACAGGGAGAATAAATTGCGCTTAGGACTACTGGGATTTGGCGAAGCGGCGATTCGTTTCGCGCAGGACTTGTCGCAGGCGGGGCTGAAGGACATCGTTGCGTACTCGCGCTCGGGCGCGAAAGCGCAGCCGGGCGATCTGCTGCACGCGGAGGCCGCGGCGGCCGGCGTGCAACTCGTGAAAACGCCGCGCGAGCTGTGCAAGCGCTCCGATGTGATCATCGCGCTGACGCCCGGCAAGGCGGCGCTCGCCGCGGTGCGTTCGGTGCGCAAGCATCTCAAGCCAGAGCAGATCTACGTCGATGCGAGTTCGGCCGCGGTGAAAACCATGGAGCAGGCCGCGCAGCTGCTCGAAGGCAGGGCGCGCTTCGTCGATGCGGCGATCATGAGCCCGGTGCCGTTAAACGGCATCAAGGGCGTCATCGGCGCGAGCGGCGCGGACGCCGAAACGTTTCGCGCGCTGATGGTGCCGTTCGGCATGAACGTCAAAGTGGTCGGGCCCAAGCCGGGCGGGGCCAGCGCGATGAAGCTCATTCGCAGCGTGTGCATGAAAGGGCTTTCCGCCGTGCTGGTCGAATGCCTCGAAGCCGCGCAACGCTACGGCGTGCTGGAGGTTGCCGCCGCCGATATCGCCGCTTCGTTCGACGAGCGGCCGTTCGCGCAAAACATGAAGCGTTACGTGTGCGGCACGGCGGTGCATGCGGAGCGCCGCATACACGAAATGGCCGACGTGCTGGCGCTGCTGAATTCGCTCGGCTCCTCCACGCGCATGACCAAAGCCACGCGCGCCAAGCTGGTCGACGTCACCAGGATGGGCTTGCGCGAAAAATTCAACGCGCGCGAGCCGGACACGATCGCGGCGGTGATGGAGGCGATCGTCGCGCTGGACGCGAAGACCTGACTTCGCGCGCCGCGGCGGCGCGAAAAAAACGGCCCCTGCGGGCCGTTTTGCTTTTCCGGACTTCGGCCGAAAACTAGGCGCGGGGCTCGCCGCGTTCGTTGACGAGAACCGTCGAGCCGGGAGGCGTCGTCATCTGCACGCGGTGTTCCTGGCCGCGGAAGTTGTAGGTGACGTCCCAATAGTCGGTTTGCGCCTGGTTCGGAACGTTCTCGCAATGCTGCACGTCCTGGGTCGAGGTCTGCTGCCCGCGTCCGACATTGGCGCCGACTGCGCCGCCGGCGACGGCGCCGCCGATGGTGGCCACGTCATTGCCGCGGCCGTTGCCGATCTGGTGGCCGAGTATCCCGCCGACCACCGCACCCACAACCGCCCCCGGAACGTTGTACTTGCTGCGGTCCTGGACTTGTTCCTGCTCAACCCAGCATTTCTTTTCGGGCGTGGCGACCACTGCGTGCACCGAAGTCACGTTCGCTTCATACACGCGCTCGTTGTCGCGCCGGCGGTTGTCGTAGGCGGCAACGGGAACCGGCGCGTAGCGGTTGTCGTCGATTCGCGCGCCCCTGGAAACCTCGCGCACCGAAGAGATGCTGTTATTAAGGCCCATCGCGGACAATGAAGCATACCGGCCGGGGCGCAAGATCATGCAATGGCCGCTGAAGCGGGCATCTTCGCAAACTTCCCAGGGGTCACCGAGCACCACGGCGGACGACGCGCGGTCGTTGAAGCCGAAGCGCTCGAGGTTGCCGACGGGTTTATCGGTGCTGAACATCTGGCCGCGAAAATCCGCGCGCTCGTAAAACGTGATGTCTGCCGCCGCCTGCGCGGATATGACCAGTGCGGTTGCCGCCAATGCGTTTTTCAAGATCGTTTTCATCGTTTTCTCCTGTGACTGTTTATAAACGCCGGATTCATATCGGGATCGGTATTCGACGGGGACGCCTCGCGCAACTTCGCGTTTGCGGGCCATCGGCTCAAACTTTGGCAGGACACTGGCCTGCGCCGCCGTGCCGCAGCGGAGGGCGCCACGAGTGCGGTCAATATGACGGGTTGCCAGGATCGCGTCGGTGGGCCAGCGCACTTAGCGTATCGGCGGCTGCGCAGCGAAAAGTCCGGTTCACGTCACTACTGCCATTGCGAGTTGCTTGACCGAGCGGGTGTGTCATGGGCAGGCGGCTGGCATCCATGCAACGGTCATCGGCGGCCTTGCTCGCGTGCGCATAGCCGTGCGGGCGGCGGCGGACTTGCCAGTCTGGCGGCTGCGCGGCAGAATTCCAACGGTCGTCCCGCGCGTCGACGCCGGCCGGCGGAGGAGGATACCCATGAAAAAAGTCGGCTCATGCGCAGCCGCGCTGCTTGTTTGCCTGGTCCTGTGTTTGGAGCAATCGTTCGCCGCGGAGTCCGGCGTCCCCGCGCTGAATGATGAACTCACCAAGCAAAAAGAGATCTATCTGAGCCGGGGCGAGCAAAGGCCCGAGGGTTACGTCATCGATCGCACGCTGGAGTCCTACAAGGAATCGTTACCCGCGGCCTTCGAGGTTTCATTGGCGAATCTGGGCGCCAACGGACGCTGGCTGGATATCGGCGCGGGCAGCGGTCAGGCCATATTGGATTACTTCGCGCCGACTTGCGACATGAAACACGCGGAAGCACGGGAGCGCCGCGGCAGCAACGTGCAGGCGGTTGCGATATCGATCGAAGACCGGCGAAGACCCGCCTGGCACCAGACCGCCGCCAGCCTCGGGGAGGAACGGATCCGCTACCTGTTCAACCGGAGTCTGCGCGAGTATTCGGCGGAAGAACTCGGCCAGTTTCGCGTGATTACCGATGTGATCGGCGGTTTCTCATACACGCCGAACCTTTCACTGTTCATGGAGAAAGTACTTGCCCTGCTGGAAGTGAACGGCAGCTTCTTTACGGTCCTGCAAGACGTGCATTCGGAAGCGGGGGCCAATAAACCCCATTACAAGGGCGCACCGTTCCTGACCGAGATCGCCGCCGCCGACGGTTCGGAAGTCAAGACGTGCAACTGGCTTAAAAGCATTTCCTGCGTCAAAGTCACCTGCGAATTCAGGACCGGCTGGACGCCCTCGATCGAAGTGTATCACCTGCGCAAGGTCTGCAATGAAGTTGCAGTGCCCGCTTTGGTCGCGGTGCATTACCAGGCGGGAACGCCGCCGGAACGCGGGTTTCAGTTAAGGAACTGAAACCCCCGCGTCAACTAGAACCGGCAGGAGCCGGGCCCGTCGGGACTGCCGCAGGTCGAGCAGCCCGCCGGCAGCGTGTCGAGCGCGGCAGAACTCGATACGGCGCCGAACGCAGTTTTCGAGTGCGCGGAAAAGGTCGACAGCTTCTTGTGCAAATCCGTGCTGTGGCACGCCGGGCATTCCGGCACGGGCGACGAACTGCGGACGAGTTTTTCGAAGTCGTTGCCGCAGGAACCGCATTGGTATTCGAAGATGGGCATGATGGCGGTGCCGAAAAGGTTGCCGAAAAATAATTATACGACACTACTCGGTAACCGGCGTTTCAGTCTCTGCCGGCTCGACGTGTATCGTGATCGCGGCCTTGCTCAGATGGTTCGCGATGGAGGTTTCGATCCGGTCGCACAGTGCGTGCGATTGATCGACGGGCGTCTTCCCGGGCACCAGTAGATGGAATTCGATGAATCTGCGCGCGCCGGCCTTGCGCGTGCGCAGATCGTGAAAACTGGATCCGGCGGACAGCTGTGCGTTGATCAGGGCCGCAGTCAGGCTGATTTCCTCGGGGGACAATGCGGTATCCATCAGGCCGTCGACCGTGCGTCGTAATAGATGCACGCCGGTGAAGATGATATGGATGCCAACGGCCATGGCGATCAACGGATCGAGAATCTGCCACGCCGGCACGAACATTATGATAAAGAGACCGGCCAGCACGCCCGCCGAGGTCCACACGTCGGTCATCAGGTGTTTGGCGTCCGCTTCGATCGTGATGCTGTCGTGCTCCCGGCCCACTTTCAGCATCACGCGGGCCGCTGCGAAATTCATGGCGGCCGCGAGCAGGCCGACAACCAGGCCCGGCCCGAGATTTTCGAGCGCGACCGGATGGAGGAAGCGGCCCGCCGCGGTGGCGATGATCGATAGCGCCGCTACCAGTATGAGCATGCCTTCGACACCGCTGGAAAAATACTCGGCCTTGTCGTGACCGTAAGTATGGCGGTCGTCGGCGGGCTGGTCGGCGATGGTGAGCGCGCCCAACGCGACCAAGCCGGCGGCGAGATTGACGATGGCTTCGAGCGCATCCGAGAGCAGGCTGACGGAATCCGTCAGGAAATAGGCGCCGAACTTCAATGCCAGCGTCACGATCGACGTTGCGATCGAGAGTAACGCCATTTTGCGGGTGGATTTCATCGAGCCGATTCATCCTGGCAGGGCTGAACTGCCGGATATTCCGATCGCGGCATTTTTCGATCGCGCAGGATAGCGGGGCGCGTTTTGGCGCGCGCCCCGGCCAGCCTGCTGTCCTTGCGGACCCTGACTCACATCGCGAGCACTCTTAACACCGCATTGCCGGGCGGTTTCAACCCGCAAATGCCGGCCTGCTTCGTGATCGTGACGGCAGGCGGGGTGGGAACCAGCCGCACTTCGTACACGCAGCTTTCCTTGGTGCCCGCCCATTTCACCGTCACGCCTTCCATCACCGTCATGACCTGGGCGTCCTGCACCGGCTTGCTGTTTACGAACTGGACGAATGTCACCCAGGCGGCGCGCGCGGTTTTCAGACCCGTCAGCGGGAGCGTTACCGTGCCCTCGGTGGGGAGCGCGGCCTCGTACTCGTTGTCGAAGAACGCCGGCCCCTGCGCGACTTTCGATGCTTGCGCGCCTGCGGCGCCCGCGGTCGTGACCGCGGCGACCATGGTTGCAATCGCGAATGCTTTGGAGATCTTCATAATGTGGTCCTTTGAATGGTTGGGATTTGCTGCGACGGCACCTGCTTTTCCATGTATTGGGAAAATACCACTAATGCATGAACGGGCTTTGCTCTATGTCAAGCACATACTAATGCAAGCGTGCTGCGTTTGCGCATTTTGCTCCAACGCGAGCGCCGGCATCGAATTGCCGGCGCAAGTCCCGGCCCCATCAGGGACAAATCGCCGCCGGCAGTTTGTCCTGCGGCGCTTAGTCCTCTAAACTTGCCACCGATTGACGAACTTTCTTGCCAGTCATCGGCAGGTAAGCGAAGATGCGCTCCGGTAAAAATCCCGGCAAACAACCAACAGGGCTAAGCTAAAGCAATGGCAGTAAAGAAATACGATGAAAGTTCAGTGCAAAAGCTCCGCGGTATCGAGCCGGTGCAGCGTCTGCCCGGCATGTATACGCGCACGACCGATCCCACCCACATCATCCAGGAGGCGATCGACAACGCCGCGGATGAAGCGTTTGGAGAACATGCCGACCAGATAGACGTGACGCTGCACCGCGACGGCTCCGTGACGGTGACGGACAACGGCCGCGGCATTCCGGTCGGCATTCATCCCGTCGAGAAAATCCCGACCGTCCAGCTCGTGCTTACCGAGCTGCATGCGGGCGCCAAGTTTTCCAAGAGCGCGACGGACGCCGCGTACAAATTCTCCGGCGGCTTGCATGGCGTCGGCGTCTCGGTCACCAACGCGCTGTCGGAGAAGCTCGAAGTCGAGATCAGGCGCGAAGGCGCGCTGCATCGCATCGTGTTTGCCGACGGCGCGGTGGTGCAGAAGCTGAAGAAGATCAAGAGCGTTCCCGCGAAGGACACCGGTACGTCGCTCAGGATCTGGCCCAACAAAAAATATTTCGATTCGCCCAAGATTTCGCTGCCCGATCTCGAACGCATCGTGCGCTCGAAGGCGGTGCTGCTGCCGGGCGTCAAGGTCTCGCTCAACATCGAAGGCGCGAAAGAGACGACCAGCCGCACCTGGACCTATCCGGAAG
>CAZEAX010000166.1:0-9649 GCA_964510405.1 uncultured Streptomyces sp.
GCTTATTGCTGCGCGAGTTCGCCGTACCAATAGGCGGCAGTCACCCCGCCGTCCATCAGGAAGTCGCTGCCGGTGATGAACGCGCCATCCGGCCCCATCAGCAGTGCGCCGACAGTTCCGACTTCGTCCGGAGTGCCGGCGCGCCTGGCTGCGCACAAATTGATCATGCGCCGGTATCCTTCGCCGCGCGGTCCCGTGAGTTCGTCCCGCGCGAGCGGAGTCACGATGATGCCGGGGCTGATCGTGTTGACCCGCGCACCGCGCTTGCCCCAGCGCACCGCCTCGGCCATCACCCGCAATGAATTTCCGCGCTTCGAAAGCTGGTATGCGTGAAGAGAATCCTTAACCTGATCGGGCTGCAGGAAGGAAAGACTGAGTAACTCTTCCACCGGTGTGGTGGCGAGCGCCTTACTCTGTTCGACGGTGAGAGCGGGCAGCCGATGCCCGGATTGCGACGCGATCACGACACCGGCGCCGCCGCGGGCGATGACGTTGCCGAACTCCTCGAGCACCAGCGCCGTGCCGTAGAGATCAACTTTGAGTATCATCGCCGGCGATGCCTGCGTCGGGGAAACACCCGCGGCGTGGATCAGCCCAGTAACGTCGCCCAAACCGGTGGCCGTCTTGACCAGCGCATGCACGGACTCGCGCGAGGACGCGTCGACTGTCGCGGTACTCACCTCATATCCGGCGTTCGCCAGGACTTCAGCCGCCGCATCGGCGTTTTCTTTCCTCAAATCGGCGAGCAGAACGTGCTTGCCTGCGCTGACGCGGCGCGCGATCGCCTGACCGATTTGTCCCGCTCCGACGACGACGATTACGCTTTTCATAGCGACTCCTTTTTATTCGTCCGGTTACGTCGTGCGGCTTGATACTGTTCATCGGTAACTTTTTCCATCCACTCGACGACCTTGCCGTCGAGCGCTTCCGCGACAGCTATATGTGTCATTGCCGTGTTTAATGTTGCGCCATGCCAATGCTTGTGTCCCGGCGGACACCAAATGGCATCACCGGCATTGATTTCCACTTTGGGCTCGCCTTCGAATTGCGTCCAGCCACGACCCGCGGTGACAATCAAAAGCTGGCCGAGCGGATGCGTGTGCCAGGCTGTGCGCGCTCCCGGTTCGAACGTCACGCTGGCTGCGACGATACGTGCCGGCGCTTCCGCCTGGTGCAGCGGGTCGATGCGCACATTACCGGTAAACCATTCGGCAGGACCTTTGCCGGATGGCTGCGAGCCGTTACGTTTGAGTATCATGGTTTTTTCCTTTTATGCCTTGAGAGAGGCCATGTCGATGACGAAACGGTATTTCACATCGCCCTTAACCGTACGATCGTAGGCTTTATTCACTTCTTTGATGTCGATCATCTCGATGTCACAGGTGATGCCGTGCTCGCCGCAGAAATCCAGCATCTCCTGGGTCTCGGGCAATCCACCGATCAATGAGCCGGCCATCGAACGGCGGCGGAATATGAACGGCACGCCGCTGGCTCGGGTCAACGGCTCGACCGCGCCCACGACCACCATCGTCGCGTCTCGCTTCAAAAGCGCCATATAGGGATCGACATCGTGGCCGACGGGAATCGTGTTGAGAAGAAAGTCGAAACTGTTTTGTGCCGCTGTCATGGCATCGATGTCTTTTGACAGCAGAACTTCATCTGCGCCCAACCTCGTGGCGTCCTGTCCTTTTTCAGGAGAGGATGTGATCATCACCACGTGAGCGCCCATGGCGTGGGCCAATTTCACGCCCATATGCCCTAGCCCGCCGAGACCGACTATCCCCACCTTTTGCCCCGGCTGCACTTTCCAGTGCTTGAGCGGCGAATAAGTCGTGATTCCGGCGCAAAGCAAAGGCGCAGCCGCAGCCGGATCGAGATTCCCGGGCACGCGGAGCACGAAGCGCTCTTCAACGGTAATCTTGTCTGAATAGCCGCCGAAGGTCATCGTGTGCGGCGTGCCGCCGATTTTGTCCTCACTGCCATACGTCGCGGTGAATCCATTGTCGCAATATTGTTCCAACCCTTCGTCGCAAGCGGGGCAGCGACGGCAACTGTCGACCAGGCAGCCCACACCCACCAAATCTCCCGTTTTGAATTTTGTGACGTTCTTGCCTGCAGCGGCCACACGACCGACGATTTCGTGCCCTGGGACAAATGGATATTGCGTCCCGCCCCATTCGTTGCGCGCCGAGTGAATGTCGGAGTGACAGACACCGCAATACAGAATGTCGATCGCCACGTCGCCGGGACGCGGATCGCGCCGCGCAAACGCGTAAGGAACGAGCTCGCTCGTTGCGGAATTCGTGGCATAGCCATGGACATTGATGGTCATGATTTTTCCCGGTTTAGTTGAGGAGAAGCGCACGGTAATGCACCGCATGTGTGCGTTCGTCCTGGTATGACAGACCCGACATGCGCGCATTCGCGTATGACGAAAATATAATCGGTGGGAGCCAAAATGATTAGATGGCAGAATGCGCATGGGCTTATGACCGGGATTCATGAATGCCACGCGACAACGTCAGCGATCTGCTTACTTTCATTGCAGTTGCGCGCGAGCGCAGCTTCACCAGGGCAGCGGCCAAGCTCGGGCTATCCCAGTCGGCATTAAGTCATACGATTCGGGCACTTGAGACGCGCCTCGGCGTGCGGCTGCTCACGCGCACGACGCGCAGCGTCTCCCCCACCGAAGCGGGCGAACGATTGCTGCAGACTGTCGGCCCGCACTTCGAGGAGATCGAAGCCGGGCTCGTTGCGTTAAGCGAACTCAGGGACAAACCCGCCGGCACGATCCGGATTACGGCGACTGCTTACGCGGCGACCACGCTGATATTGCCGAAGCTCGCGAAGTTTCTTGCCGGCTATCCGGATATCAAGGTGGAGATCACGACCGACAACGCGCTCACCGACATTGCCGCGCAACGCTATGACGCCGGCGTGCGCGCGGGCGAACAGGTCGAGAAAGACATGATCGCAGTCCGCATCGGACCGGACCTGCGCATGGCGGTGATCGCTGCCCCGGCTTACTTTACCAATCGACCGCGGCCCAAAATGCCGCAGGATCTCACCGACCACAACTGCATCAACCTGCGCCTCGCGACCCGCGGCGGCCTGTATGTGTGGGAGTTCAAAAAAGACGGCCGCGAGATGAAGGTACGCGTCGACGGCCAGCTCGTGCTGACCGCCCCCGCCGAAATGCTGGATGCCGCGCTCAGCGGCTCAGGAGTCGCGTTCGTGCCCGAGGATCTCGCGCAGCCGCACATCAAAGCTGGCCGCCTCATGCGCGTGCTCGAAGACTGGTGCCCGCCCTATCCGGGCTATCATCTTTACTATCCGAGCCGGCGGCAGCCGTCGGCCGCGTTCGCGCTGCTCGTCGAAGCGCTGCGGTATCATAACGGCTGACCACTGCCGCGCGGCGCCCCGCATTCCATCGCAAGAAACACATCAAGAGTTCTTCCGATGGCGATCATCGATTCGCAGATCCGCGCCGAAGAGAGGCTGAGCAGCCGGTTGGATCGACGGACTGTGAAATAAAGTTTTCATAGAACTGGAGAGGGACATGAACGAGCCCCTGCGCATCGATGTCGTTTTCGATTTTATCTGTCCCTGGTGCTACATCGGGAAGCGCCGCCTCGAAGCCGCGCTCGAAGACTGGCAAGCGGAGCATCCCGGCGGTCCCAGGCCCATCGTGCGCTGGCTGCCTTTTCAGTTGAACCCCGACATTCCCGCGGGCGGCATGTCGCGGCGCGAGCACGTCGAGCTCAAGCATGGTCCGGCCGGTCCCGACCTTGAAAAGCAGAAGCAAGTCGCGGCTTTGGCCAGGGGCCTGGGTCTCGCGTTCGAGCTCGGCAAAATCACGGTGCAGCCCAACACGCTCGACGCCCATCGACTCAGCGGTTGCGCGCAAAGGCATGGATGGCAGAACGAGATGGTGGAAGCGCTGTTCAAGGCGTTCTTCATGCAGGGCATCAGTCTCAACGATCACGAGGCGCTGGCGGGCCTCGCCTCGACCGTGGGATTCGACTGGGGTCAGGTTGAAGCGTACCTGGCGAGCGCTACGGATGTGCAGGCGGTCGAGCAGCTGGAGCAGGAAGCACGCAGTGCAGGCATCGACATCGTGCCGTTCTTCGTATTCAACGGCAAAGTCACCGTTGCCGGTGCGCACGAAGTGAAGGTGCTGCTCGACGCGATGGAAATGGCGACGACGACAGAAGCGACGTCGGTTGTCGAGTGATCTGTAATAGTCGAGACTCGATCTGACAGGCAATGTCCGCTTTTCCAGGCGAATTTCGGTCTCATTCCGGAGGGCTCAAACCGGCCAAGAACGGCCATAAGGCATACATCCGGAAATTTCCGAAAAGCAGCCACTGCCGCCCATAATACTTCCTCCCGCATATTAGCGATTGCAACGTAATGAAGATTGGATTGCAGGCTTGGGGAAGCGAAGGGGATATACATCCCTTTACCGCCTTGTCTGCGGGGCTCGTCGAAAGAGGCCACGACGTCACATTGGTGGTGACGGATAACGTTGGTCGCGATTACAGTGATTCGGCTCGACGTTTTGGCTTCAAGCTAATCGCGGTCCCAAACCCGGTTATGGCCTCGACCGAGGAAATCGAGCGCGTCTGGCGTCAGATCATCGAGTTGGGCAATCCGATTCGCCAAGCCGAGGTTGTCATGCGATATGGTTTCGATCCTGTAGCTGCCTCGATGTATGAAGCAGCCCGTGATCTGTGCGCTGACAATGACGTCGTTGTAGGCCACTTTTTTGCGTATCCACTTCAGGTGGCCGCGCAGAAGTCGGGGCGGCCGTCAGCAACTGTGAATATTGTTCACAACTGCTTACCGTCGAGTTTGATTTGCCCCCCCGGCCTCCCAAACCTCGGTCGTTGGACATACCCGATGGGATGGCGGCTTGTGCGCTCCATGGTCAATCGAATATTCCTTCCCAGAGTAAATGCGCTTAGGGCAAAGGAGGGACTTCCGCTTGATCAAGATGTAATGCTGCAGACTTGGGCCGCCCAGCGCCTCAACCTAATTGCCGTGAGCCCGCAGATTTGCCAGCGCCCGTCCGATTGGGAGGTACGCAATCAGGTGTGCGGATTCCTCAATCCGCCGACTTCCCCCGCAACGGAAGAGTTGCCCACCGGCCTCGAGGAGTTTCTGGTGGCCGGGGAGCCACCTGTATATTTCACGTTCGGAAGCATGATGCTCGCCAACCTCGACTATCTTCGCGAAGTCGCAGCAATCTGGATCGACGCGATCAGGCGCGTTGGCTGCAGGGCCGTAATCCAACTTCCTTGGCATGACCTGAGCGTCTTTGAAGCCAACGACAAGATCTTCAAGGTTCGTCGTTCGCCGTATACCAAGGTCTTTCCTCGGTGCGCCTTGATCGTTCACCATGGAGGCGCGGGGACGACACAAGCAACTTTGCTTGCTGGTAGGCCGTCAATCATCGTTGCGCATGTTTCGGATCAATTCTTCTGGGGGTCAGAGCTTGAACGACTAAAAGCGGGCGGCAGGACGCTAAGGCGGAAAGGTCTAGACGCTAAGGCACTCGCGGCGGGTATCGCCGACGCCTTGGCTCGACCGGTTCTCGGTATTAATGCGGGTGAAATTGGGCAGCGCATGAGGCTGGAGTGCGGCGTTACTAGGGCAGCCGAGCTTATCGAACACAGGCTAGGAACCGTATAGCGAATGTCCGCTTGCCGCAGCCGCGAACGGCGGCTCAGGGTCGAAATTTGACTCACGTCATCTGGCAATTATGGGGTCAGGTCTTGCAATCCAACATTTTTCTCAAATTGAGCAATGCATGATTGCAAGACCTGACCCCGTTAGTATTCCTACGCGAGGATGACTTGTTCAGTGTTTCCCTAACTCTGAGCAGGACCGCCATCACGCAGCGGCGGGACGGGCCCCTATCGCATGATTGCTGACGACTTCCAGCACCAGCTTGCGCGCGTCATTGAATAGCTCTGTGCGCACCACTGCGACGTTGCGGCCTCTTTGCAAAACGGTCGAGCGTGCGCTGATCGCCTTGCCCTGACCGGGGCTGATGTACCACGCCGAAGCCCCGGTGAGCAGCGGGTGATGGGGCACCGCGGCTTCTGCAGTGGCGAGCGCTGCGTGGAGCAGGAATCCACCCTGCACATGGCCGACGCGGTTGCCGATATGCATGCCGACCGGCAGACGGCCGGTGGCGCCTTTCTCGCTGTGCTTGACCCGCGGATTGCACAACGGGCCGAGCAGGTCGCCGTGTTTCGCCTCGCGCAGCGCCTTCTCGAAGTGGCGCAGCGCGGCTTTTTCTTTGGTTTCGAGTTGATTTTTCTTCAGCAGCGGCCACTGGTTGCCGTTCTCGCCGCCCTCCCATGGCGCGCCGCGTACCACCACGCCCGGAGGTGCGGGCGCCAGCACCCAGGTGCCCGACATGCGCATGACTTCGCGGCCCTCGCACGTGATACGTCCGGCGGCAACGCATTCAGGCAGCGCGGTGATGTGCGAAAACCCGTTGCCACGCCCGCTCGCCGTCAACAGCCCGCGCGCAGGCTCGCCCGCGAATTCGACCCTGAGCATCAAAGTCGCGGTGCGCGAATTCGGATCGACGAATGTGCGGATCGCGCCCGCCAGCGCTATATCCGCGAGGTAGAGCAGCGCGGCGCGATTGACGATGCCGTTCGCATCGGCGCAATGCGGCCCCGGATCGATGGTGAATTCCACGCCATCCTTCTCGAAGCGCGGCACGTTCAAATTGAAAAAGTAAGCCGCGAAATGCAGGCCCGGCGCGCGGTTGCTGGAGATTGCGCGCAACGCCTGGTTGCGGATGAATTCGGTGTCCTGCGGGGAGAAACTCAAAATGAAAATTCCCTGGTTGATCATGTGCGAAAGACCGTGATATTAACAAAATCCGCAGCGCCGCTCTCCGAAGCGCTGCGGTATCATAGCGGTCGACCGCGAAAATAATTCAAATGGTAATGAGGAATGGGCAATGAGCAATGGGTAACCCAAATGGTAATGAGGGATGAGCAATGGGCAATGGGAAACTTCACTCAATTCCCATCACCCATCGCCCATTACCCATCACCCATCGCCCATTACCCATCACTCATCACCCATCACCCATCACCCATCACCCATTACTAGTTGAGGAGTTCTACCGATGGCGATCATCGATTCGCAGATCCACGCCTATGAAGCAAACACGCCCAAGCGGCCCTGGAAAACCGTGCCGGACTCGCCGCCGAGCGCGACCGGCGACGAGCACGTGGCGGCGATGGACAAGCTCGGCGTCGATGGCGCGATCCTGGTCTCCTCGTTTTCGATGTACCAGTACGACTCGAGCTACGCCGTCGAAGTGCAGAAAAAGCACCCCGGCCGCTTCGGCATCGTGAAGCCCGTCAATCAGGACGACCCGCAAGTCGAAGACGTCATCGCCGAATGGAAGAAGCTGCCGGGCACCGTCGGCATCCGCCTCCGGCTGCCGAAGGAAAAAGGATATAAACACGACGATCCGGGGATCGACCGCATCCTGCGCGCCGCGGTGAAATACGATTTTCCGGTGAACTTCCTGTTCTGGGGCAACGTCGACGTCGGCACCCTGGTGATCGACCGCCATCCCGACACGCGCTTCGTCATCGACCATCTCGCCATGCTGCAGCCGCGCACGCCGGCATTACGCCTCGCCGCGACCGACCCGTGGGCCGATCTGCCGAAAGTCGTCGCCCTCGCCAAGCGCAAGAATGCAGTGATCAAGGTCAGCGGCGCCTGCACGCTGTCGAAAGAGGCTTATCCGTACACGGACATCTGGGACCCGCTCGCCAAAATATTCGACGCGTGGGGCTTCGAACGCTGCCTGTGGGGTACCGACTGGACCCGCGCCTTCCCTGTGGTCAATTACGAAAACGCCGTCAAGCCTTTCCTTGAAACTAAACGCCTGAGCAAGAGCGACTGGGCAATGCTGATGGGCGGCGCGTGCGAGCAGGCGTATCGGTGGGCGCCGAAGAAGGGTTAAGTGAGCTTGCTGCTATGTTGCTAGATCTGACCGCTCGAGCCTAAGCCGCAGCCCGTCAGGGCCGTCGCACCTGCAGCGAATTGTTAGACGCTCTTGACTGAATTAATAATATCTAAGGCGTGCTTCACGCCATATGCCACTAGGAAGCCTGTGTTATATGGCACAGTAAAGAGTTTCGAGTAAAGCATGGCACGGCTCATCCCTGAGGCGTTGTCAGTCCAAACAAGTTGAGGATGATTTGGTCGTGCTTTTTCTTCGTCGCTCATAAGAGCCTTTTGGGGCTAACTTCTTATTAGATGGCACTGCATGCTTGATAACATGGATTTGTCATATTTCGTCACGTTGCGGTCATTCCCCACCCGTTTCCGGCAAAATTCTAGCCTCAGCGCAAATTCGTTCTTAGCCGGTTTGAGCCGGTCGATGGCAGCGGCTGAATCCCGCTTCAAATCCGAAACAGAATTAGAAACACGAAAAAGCGGACAATAGCGGCTCAATTGTTATGGATGCCATCTCAAAATCCCATGGAAATCAAGGTCAACTTTCTCGACAAGCTTCGTCTTGAAGCCAGGTTCGATGACTTCACGGTGGTGGCCGATCAACCAATTCGTTATAAGGGCGATGGCTCGGCGCCCGGGCCGTTCGATTACTTTCTGGCTTCATCGGCGCAGTGCGCAGCTTACTTTGTGAAGTTGTATTGCGTTACGCGCAATATTCCTACCGATAATATCCGGCTGTCGCAGAACAATATTGTCGACCCGGAGAATCGCTACAAACAGACTATCAAGATACAGGTCGAATTGCCGGCGGATATTTCCGCCAAAGACCGTCAGGGAATTTTGCGCTCCATCGAGCGTTGCACAGTGAAAAAGGTGGTGCAAGCCGGACCCGAGTTTGTGATCGAAGAGGTTGAAAACCTGGACGCCGATGCCCAGGCCTTGCTGCTTGTGAATCCGGCATCGGAAACGAGCACCTATATTGCAGGCAAGGACCTGCCGCTGGAGCAAACCATCGCCAATATGTCGGGCGTTCTGGCGGGTCTGGGCATGAAGATTGAAATCGCTTCGTGGCGCAATATTGTTCCCAACGTATGGTCGCTGCATATCCGCGATGCTCACTCCCCGATGTGTTTTACCAATGGCAAGGGCGCGACTAAAGAAAGCGCGTTGGCCTCGGCGTTGGGTGAGTTTATCGAACGACTGAGTTGCAATCATTTCTACAACGATCAGTTCTGGGGTGAAGACATCGCCAACGCGGCGTTCGTGCATTATCCGAACGAGCGCTGGTTCAAGCCCGGCCGCAAAGATGCGCTGCCGGCTGAGATTCTCGATGAATACTGCCTGCAAATCTACAATCCCGATGGCGAATTGCGCGGCTCGCATCTGGTCGACACCAACTCCGGCAATGTGGCGCGCGGTATCTGTTCGCTGCCGTATGTGCGGCAGTCGGACGGTGCGGTGGTGTATTTTCCGACCAACCTGATCGACAACCTGTTTCTCAGCAATGGCATGAGTGCAGGCAATACGCTGGCCGAAGCGCAGGTGCAATGCCTATCTGAAATCCTCGAGCGGGCGGTAAAACGCGAAATTATCGAAGGTGAAATTGCGCTCCCCGATGTGCCGCAGGAAGTGCTGGCCAAATACC
>CAZEAX010000167.1:0-9594 GCA_964510405.1 uncultured Streptomyces sp.
ATTTCGCCACTTCAAAGCCCTTGACCTCCCCGGCGATCTGACTCGGATAAGTCGAGGTATCAAAGCGCGAGATGCGGGTGATGCCCGACTTGCCGGCGACGATATTCCCCCACGCTTCTGGAATGCCGATGCCGACCGGGGAGATGATGCCGAGTCCGGTTACAACTACTCTGCGTCTTGCCAATGGGGTTCCGCGGCGTAAGCCTGGTGGAAGTTACTTGAGGTGGGATTTGACGTAGTCGGTCGCCTGTTGCACCGTGGTGATTTTTTCCGCCTCTTCGTCCGGAATCTCGCACTCGAACTCCTCTTCGAGCGCCATCACCAGTTCCACGGTATCGAGGGAATCTGCGCCCAGGTCGTTGACGAACGACGATTCGCTTTTGACATCGGCTTCGTTGACGCCCAGTTGCTCGGCCACAATCTTCTTGACACGCTGCTCTATGTTTTCCATCTAGTTCCCCTTCAGGAGTCGTCCGGTTTTTATGCAAAAAGTATTTTACCAAATCCCGCGCGCGCCACCTAACCAGCGCAATTCGCGCGTCAATCCATCAGCATTCCGCCATTGACATGCAGCGTGGCGCCGGTGATGTACGCGGCCGCCGGCCCGGCCAGAAAGGCGACCGCGCCCGCGATATCCTCGACCGCACCGAGCCGCGCCAGCGGGATTTGCCCGATCAGGGCGGTGCGCTGGGCTTCATCCATTTTGCGGGTCATGTCGGTGTCGATAAAACCGGGCGCCACGCAGTTTACCGTAATGTTGCGGCTGCCTATCTCGCGCGCGAGCGATTTGCTGAAACCTATCATGCCGGCCTTGGCGGCGGCGTAATTCGTTTGCCCGGCGTTGCCCATCACGCCGATCACCGACGTAATGTTGATGATGCGGCCGTGGCGCGCTTTCATCATGGGACGGATGACCAGCTTGGAAAGCCGGTAAACGGACTTCAGATTGGTCGACATGATGTCGTCCCACTCCTCGTCCTTCATGCGCAGCAGCAGGTTGTCGCGCGTGACCCCGGCGTTGTTGACCAGGATCGCGATATCGCCGCACTGCTTTTGCATTGCGGCAATCGTCGCCTCGACCTGCGCCGCATCGTTGACGTTCATGGCAAAGCCGCCACCTTTGATTTGTGCGGCGGCGAGGTAAGCGCCAATTGCCTGCGCGCCGGCTTCGGTGGTCGCGGTCCCGGCGACGACGGCGCCCTGTTTGCCGAGCTCCAGCGCAATCGCCTTGCCGATGCCGCGCGACGCGCCCGTAATCAACGCTACTTGTCCGTTAAGCATCACGCAGCCTCCCGCAAAGTCTGCACCGACTGCGCGAGCGTTGCCGCATCGGCGATCGCGAATCCCTGCAGCGCATTGTCGATACGCTTGGTCATCCCGGCCAGCACTTTGCCCGGCCCGCATTCGCCGACATGGGTCACGCCGCTCTTCGCCATGTGCCGGATGACTTCCACCCAGCGCACGGGGCTGCACGCCTGGCGCGCCAGCGCGGCCTTTATTTGTTGCGGATCCGTGACGACCGCAACGTCTACATTGTTGACGACCGGGATTTTCGGCGCGTGAAACGGAATGCCTGCCAGCACCTGTTCGAGACGCTGGGCCGCGGGCTTCAAGAGCGACGCATGAAATGGCGCGCTGACCGGCAGCATCACCGCACGCTTGGCGCCCCTGGCTTTGGCGACGGCAGCGGCGCGCTCTACTGCCGCTTTGTGTCCCGCAATCACGACCTGGCTGGGCGCATTGAAATTCACGGCTTCGACAATTTCACCTTGCGCGGCTTCCACGCATGCCGCGCGCACGGCATCATCGTCGAGTCCGAGTATCGCCGCCATCGCGCCTGTGCCCACCGGCACCGCCTCCTGCATCGCCTGTGCGCGCAAGCGCACGAGCGGCAGCGCATCACGCAAGCTGACGACGCCCGCCACCACCAGCGCGGTGTATTCGCCCAAGCTATGGCCCGCGACCATGGCCGGCTGCGCGCCGCCCGCCGCGAGCCAGGCCCGATAAACCGCATAACCGGCGGCCAACATCAGCGGCTGGGTGTTGACGGTCGAGTTGAGCTCCTCCGCGGGACCATCCGCGGCGAGCTGCCACAAATCCTGATGCAATACGTCGGCGGCTTCGGCAAAAGTCTCGCGCACGGGCGGGCTGTCGGCGAAGCTTTGGAGCATGCCGACCGCCTGCGATCCTTGTCCAGGGAAAACCAATGCGAGTTTCATTCCTGCTCCTACATCTGTACCAATGCCGCGCCCCACGTGAAGCCGCCGCCAACGCCTTCCAGCAACACATTATGGCCGGGCTTGATACGCCCATCGCGCACCGCGACGTCGAGCGCCAGCGGAACTGAAGCGGCGGAGGTATTCGCATGACGATCGACGGTCACGATGACTTTATCCGTGGCAATACCCAGTTTCCTGGCGGTCGCATCCAGAATGCGCACGTTCGCCTGGTGGGGAATCAGCCAGTCCACGTCGGCCGGCTGCATGTCGCACAGGGCCAGCGCCTCGCGCGCGACTTCGTCGAGCACGCGCACGGCCAGCTTGAACACGGCCTGACCGTCCATTCGCAGGAACGGATCGCCGGTAACCTTGCCGCCGCACACGCGGCCGGGCGTCGACAATATCCCGGCGTGCGAGCCATCCGCGTGCAATACGCTCGCGCGCACGCCGGGCTTATCGCCCGCCGCGAGCACGACCGCGCCGGCGCCGTCGCCAAACAGCACGCAGGTACCGCGGTCGTTCCAGTCGAGAATCCGCGAAAACACTTCCGCCCCGACGACCAGTGCGCGGTTGTATGCGCCGCTGCGGATGTATTTGTCCGCGATGTCGAGGGCATACACGAAGCCCGAGCACACGGCCTGCACGTCGAAAGCCGGGCAGCGCTTGGCGCCGAGTTTCGCCTGCAGAATGCACGCCGTGCTCGGGAAAATGAAATCCGGCGTCGACGTGGCGACGATGATCAGATCGAGGTCTGCGGCCGTGATGCCCGCCGCAGCTATCGCCTGCAGGGAGGCTTGATGGGCGAGGTCGCTCGACATCTGCGCGGATTCTGCGAGATGGCGCTGGCGAATGCCGGTGCGGCCGCGTATCCACTCGTCGGAGGTGTCTACGCGGCGGGCGAGTTCGTCGTTGCTCACGACGTTTTCCGGCAGATAGCTGCCGGTGCCCACGATGCGTGAATACCTCACGCCGCGTTTTCCTGGATCGACGACATGCGTTCGGTGATCTTGCCGAGCACACCGCTGCGTGCCTCGTCTGCCGCTCGCCCGGTGGCAATCCGAAACGACATCCGGTCGGCCGAGCCGTGGCTCTTGACGACGATGCCGCGCAATCCCAGCAGCGTCGCGCCATTGTAGTTGCGCGGATCCAGGCGCCGCTTGAACGCATTGAGCACGGGCAGCGCCGCCAGGCTGGCCGCGCGGGTCAGCAGGTTGCGGTTGAATTCTTCGCGCAGGTAGGTGCTGAACATGCGTGCGATGCCTTCGGAGGCCTTGAGCGTGACGTTGCCGACGAATCCGTCGCATACCACGACGTCGGTGGTGCCCTTGTAGATATCGTCGCCTTCCACGTTGCCGTAAAAGTTGAGCCCGCTCGTGCGCAATAATTCCGCCGCGTGCTTGACGACTTCGCTGCCCTTGATTTCTTCCTCGCCGATATTTAGCAAGCCGACGGTCGGCCGTTCCTTGTTTTCCACGGCGCTGACGAGGGTCGCGCCCATCACGCCGAACTGGAGCAGGTGTTCTGCCGTGCAGTCGACGTTGGCGCCCAGGTCGAGCATGTAAGTGCGCCCGGTCATGGTGGGCAGCACCGAGCAGATTGCCGGGCGTTCGATGTCGGGCAGCGTTTTCAGCACGAAGCGCGAAATCGCCATCAGCGCGCCGGTATTGCCGGCGCTGACGCACGCGTGCGCGGTGCCGTCTTTGACCAGATTGACCGCCACGCGCATCGACGAATCTTTTTTGCCGCGCAAGGCGCTCGCCGGCGCCTCATCCATGCCGACGGTTTCGCTCGCGTGCTGCACGGTGATGCGTGCGACGAGGTCGCCGCGGACTTTGCGCAGCTCGGCATTGATTTCGTCCTGGAAGCCCACCAGCACGATATTGACGTCTTCGCGGCGTCGCAGGAAATCGAGCGCCGCGGGAACAGTCACATGGGGGCCGTGGTCCCCCCCCATGCAATCGACGGCGACCGTTACGTCCATCTAATGTACTCGCTGGCGCGAACCGTACGCAGCGCGGCGCGCGTGAATCCGCGAATCGACACGAACCTCGCCGACCCTACTCGTCTTTGGTCTTGACGACTTTTTTTCCGCGGTAGTAGCCGGTGGGACTGATGTGGTGGCGCAAATGCACTTCGCCCGTCGTCGGCTCAACCGCCAGCGGCGGATTGGTCAGAAAATCGTGCAAGCGATGCATGCCGCGCTTCGACGGTGATTTTTTGTTCTGCTGAACTGCCATTTTGAAACTCCTTTACGTTCAATTCTTGGTACGTTCCTGCGCAAGCCGGGCCAACGCCGCAAACGGCGACGCCGCGGCATCGCCTGCCACTTTGACCGCGGGACTGCATTCATTCTCCCCATGACGCGGGGCCAGCGGAATCGCGAGCAGTACTTCATCCTCCACCAGCGACCACACGTCGGTCTGGGGCGCTGCCGGTACGCCATCGAGATCGTCGATCTCGCCGGCATCGCCCACTTCCTGATCCGTCAATACCAGCAAATTCGCTTGCACCGACACCGGAAAAACCAGCTTGCCGAGACAACGCTGGCACCGCAGATCGATGCTGCCCGCGACGCTCAGGTGCAAACGCAACCGTTCGCGTGAATCGCGCCCGCCCGCAAGTTCGAATTGCAAACTTCCGTCGGTATCGAACAAGCTGTCCGCCACCCTTGGCAGCTCACTTACCGGTACATTGCCACTCAACTGCTCGCCGGCGCGGGCAAACTCAAGACTATCGATCGAAGCCCGTGCAGACATAAACCGCGCATGATAATATTTTCAGCCTGACCTGTCAAAACAAAATAACAGAAAATCCATTTAACGCAGGGACTTAGCACTTGCAATCGATGCCCCGCCCTGCCCCCGCCCCGCTGGTCCTGGCCTCGACCTCGCGGTATCGCCGCGAATTGCTCGCCCGCCTCGATATTGCGTTCGAAGTCGCCGCACCCGATGTGGACGAAACGCCGCTGGAAGGCGAAGCGCCGCAGGCGCTCGCACTACGGCTAGCTTGCAGCAAAGCCGAGGCGGTCCGGCGCGCATGGCCGGGTGCGCTGATAATCGGCAGTGATCAGGTCGCCGTCGTCGGTGACGTGCTGCTCGACAAACCGGGAAATTTCGCCAACGCCGCCGCTCAACTCAGGCAAATGCGCGGCAAACCGGTTTACTTTCATACCGCTCTATGCCTGCTGAACACACGAACTTCCCGCCAGCAGACGGCGTTGGTTCCTGTCACCGTGCACATGCGTGAATATACCGATGCGCAGATCGAGCGTTACTTACGCGCCGAGGAACCCTATGACTGCGCCGGCAGCGCGCGTATAGAAGGCCTCGGCATTACGCTGGTGGCAAAACTGGAAGGCGAAGACCCGAACGCGTTGATCGGACTGCCGTTGATTGCCCTATGCGACATGCTGCGCAACGAGGGTTGGGAACTGCCTTGAGTTCAGCGCGGGGCGAGTTGCATCTGATTCCGGTAACTCTCGGGGATACCGACCCGCGCATGGTGCTGTCGCCGTCCGCATTGCAGGCTGCGTGCGAGCTTGACTACTTCCTCGCCGAAAATGCCAAGAGTGCGCGACAATTTCTCAAAAGCATTGCGCACCCGCGACCTGTGCGTGACCTGCAAATCGAATGTTTCGACAAGAACAGCAGTGCCGAGCGCGCCGCCGGACTATTACAACCGTTGATGGCGGGTCGCAGCGCCGCCGTCCTGTCGGAAGCGGGCAGCCCGGCGGTTGCCGATCCGGGTGCGCTGCTGGTCGCCGCCGCGCATCGCTTGCGCATTCGCGTCGTGCCGCATATCGGCCCTTCCGCCATCCTGCTCGCACTCATGGCGTCCGGCTTTAACGGTCAACGCTTCGCATTTCACGGTTATCTGCCGGTGCCGAAAGACGAATGCCGGCGCGCAATCGCCGCACGCGAACGTGACTCGCGCGAACAGGACATGACCCAGATCTTCATCGAAACGCCTTATCGCAACGACCAGTTGCTGCAGGCCTTTTGCGACACGTGCGCGGACAGCTCCCGGTTATGCGTTGCGAGCGATCTCACGTTGCCGAGCGAATCGGTACGCAGTGCATCCATCGCGGAATGGGCGGCAGAGAAAACCCAGATCGGCCGCCGGCCGAGCGTTTTTGTGCTCTACGCGCGGTGATCAGCGTAACTGCGCAGAGCTGGTCGCGGTAACCTTCACGAGAGCTTCGGCCATCGCCGCACCGAACCGGCGTGCAACCCGCTCGGCGATGTTTTCGTGCGGCGTGAAGTCCACGACGTCTTCGGCCTTGATCACATCGCGCGCCACCGAGTCCACGCTGCCGAGCGCGTCGGTGAGACCGAGTTCTATGCTTTTCGGGCCGGTCCAGACCAGTCCGCTAAAAATGTCCGGCATCTCCTTCAGCCGCTTGCCGCGGCCTTGACGCACGACCGCAATAAACTGTTCGTGAATTTCGGCGAGCATCTTCTCCGCGAATTCCTTTTGCGCCGGGACGACCGGTGAAAACGGATCGAGGAATTTCTTGTTAGCGCCTGCGGCGATCGCACGCCGTTCGACACCGAGCTTTTCCATCGTGCCGGTGAATCCGAAGCCGTCCATGACGACTCCGATCGAACCGACGATGCTCGCCTTGTCGACATAGATCTTGTCGGCCGCCGCTGCCACGTAATAGCCGCCCGATGCACAAATATCCTCGACGACTGCGTACAAAGGGATGTTCGGATACAGGCCGCGCAGCCGCTTGATTTCGTCGTTGATGTAGCCGGCTTGCACGGGGCTGCCGCCGGGACTGTTGATGCGGAGCACAACACCTTGCGTATTGCCGTCTTTGAAGGCCGCCTGCAGGCCCGACGTCACGTTGTCGGCGCTCGCCTGGGTGTCCGACGCGATGACGCCGCGCAACTCGACCAACGCGGTGTGCTTGCCGGTTGTTTTGTCGCCGGCTTTTTTGAGCCAACCCATGCCCAGAAACAGCACGACAAACAGGTAAATCATGACCAGCATCTTGAACGCCATGCTCCAGCGCCGGGCGGTGCGCTGTTCGGCGATCGCTGCCAGCGCGACTTTCTCCAGGACATTGCGCTCCCAGCCTTCTCCAGTAGTACGCGGATCCAGATCAGCCATTGCGATTTTCTCTCTTAATTAATGCAGGAACGGAACGTCCTGCGCAGCCGCGCTGCGGAATCCGTCTCGGGCCATTGCCTCAAGTTGCATCCTGGTCCAGTAAATAAACGCTGCCGTCACGTTCTTCGACCGGGGCTGCAACGAGGTGCGCGCCTTTGCATGGCCCCATGATGCAATGACCAGTGTCGGGCTCGTAAGTTGCGCCATGCGTCGCGCACACCAAGTATAACCCAGCTTTATCGAAGAACTCGCCCTCCATCCAGTCGAGCTCGACCGGAATATGTGCACAGCTGTTGAGGTAGGCGTAGACCCTGCCGTCATATCGGATAACGAATGCTGCGGCCTCTTTGCCGCCGAATTGCAGTTTGAAACGCACGCCCGGCCCGCCGTCGGTCAGCGCAGTACTGGGGCAAATTATGCGTTGTGCTTGAGCCATTGCCATAAATCCTGCGGCCGATCCAGGCATGCGAGCGGCTGCAATGCCAGCAACTGGTCGCGCGGATGCGCACCATACGTCACGGCGACACTGTTTACTCCGGCGTTGACCGCCATCTGCAGGTCGTGCGTCGTGTCGCCCACCATCACCGTTTTTTCCGGCGTGGTGTCCAGCATGCGCATCAAGTCGAGCAGCATGCCCGGTGCGGGTTTGCTCGCCGACTCCTCGCCGCACCGGGTCGCGTGAAATAGCGGCCCAAGTCCGGTTTTCTCGAGCGCCCGATCGAGCCCGCGCCGGCTCTTGCCGGTCGCGATGGCGAGTTGGTGGCCGGCGTCTCGCAGTTCCTGCAGCATGGATTCCGCGCCTGCAAACAGCGGCGTTTGCGGTTCAAGCATTCGAAAATGAATTCCGTAACGCTCGACGACCTGCGGATAAACGTCGGGGCTGACGCCCGGCAGCACGTGCGCCATGGCGTCGTAGAGCCCGAGCCCGATAATGTGTTGCGAGCGTTCGTCGGACGGCACCGGCAGACCGACATCGGCGCAGGCGGCCTGCAGTGACGCGACGATGACGGCCGTCGAATCCATCAGCGTGCCATCCCAATCAAATACCACCAGGTCGAATCGTTGGCCCAAGCGACTTTATTCCAGTTTTTCCAGGAACTTCTGTAATCCGGCGGGCAGCGGCGCTTCGACCACGAGCTTGGCGCCGCTGGCCGGATGTTTGAAGCCCACACTTGCGGCATGCAGGAACATGCGCTTGAAACCGCCGCGCGCGAGCGCCTTGTTGAGTTCGAAATCCCCGTACTTGTCGTCCCCGGCGATCGGGAAACCGAGATGCGCAAGATGCACGCGGATCTGGTGCGTGCGGCCGGTCTTCAGTTCCGCGCGCAGCAAGCTGTAATCGCGAAACGCCTGCTTGAGCTCGAAAACCGTATGCGACTCCTGCCCGTCGTCATGCACGGCGACCCGGCGCTCGCCTGAGGCCAGCAGGTACTTGTGCAAATTGAGGCGCACCGCCTGCTTCTTGTTGCGCCACATGCCTTTGACCAGCGCAAGATAGTATTTTTTGAACTGTCCTTCACGCAATTCCGCGTGCATGGCAGTCAATGCGCTGCGCTTCTTGGCGACCAGCAGCACGCCCGACGTGTCGCGGTCCAGTCGGTGCACGAGTTCAAAAAAGCGCGCATGCGGCCGCTGGCCGCGCAACTGCTCGATCACCCCGAAGCTCACGCCGCTGCCGCCGTGCACGGCCAGCCCGGCCGGCTTGTTGAGCGCCAGCAGGTGTTCGTCCTCGAACAGGACCGCCTGCTCGAGTTCTGCGCTGACGGGAGGGCGCGCGCGGGCGGGCCTCTCGGCCACGCGCACCGGCGGAATGCGCAGTTCGTCGCCGGTCTGGACCCGGTAGTCCGGCTTGGCGCGGCCCCCGTTCACCCGCACTTCGCCGCTGCGCAGGATGCGGTAAACGTGGCTTTTGGGCACGCCTTTGAGCAGCTTGACCAGGTAGTTGTCGATGCGTTGGCCGCCGGCATCCTCCCCGATTTGGTGCCGAGATACCGATTTTTTGCCCAAATCCTTCATTTTGCTTATACTATTCGCCGGTTAGCAGACTTCAGGACAATGTTGTCCTTAAGGCTCAGGCGGTCCACCGCGGCGGTTTTGCCGCAGGTAACGCCGGGCAGAATGGCCCAGCGCCATGCAGTCGTTACCCAGGTACGGAAGTCACAACGCGGGAAATGTTCCCGATGGTGCGGATAACCGGTTGCCGAAACCCAATGGGTAATGTCGCTCACCACTCAAAGTAGCGAGGGTAGGCGAATTACGC
>CAZEAX010000168.1:0-9591 GCA_964510405.1 uncultured Streptomyces sp.
CCGACGGAATCGCGCGCGGTCAGCACGAGCACCGGAATCCGGTTGCCGCCGCGCCGCAGTGTCTTCAAAACCTCGAGGCCGTCTTTTTTGGGCAGTCCCAGGTCGAGCAGCATGAGGTCGTAGACCGCGTTGGCAAGCGCCAGTTCGGCCGCGCGTCCATCCTGCACCCAGTCGACCGTGAAGCCGTCGCGGCGCAGTCCGAGACGCACGCTCTCGCCTATCATGGCGTCATCTTCGACGAGCAATAAACGCATGCAGAATGCCTAACATGATGAAACGCGCCGCGGTACCGTAGCAAACCCGCATGATAAGCGCGTTCTGCTTAAACCAGACTTAAGAGCGCCTAACCAACCAGCACGATGTGCACGCGATAGGGACCATGCGCGCCGAGCACCAGCGTCTGCTCGATATCGGCGGTGCGCGACGGTCCGGAAATAAAATTCGCCGCGCGCGGCATAAAATTCGCGCCCTGCTCGTCACGCAATAACTTCCACGCGTCTTCCATGCTGCGCACGATGCGGCCGGCGCGCACGACCGCGATGTGCGTTTCCGGCAGCAGGCTGGTGGTGGCCGGCGTGCGCGGACCCGACAAAGTCAGCAACGTACCGGTCTCGGCAATCGCGCAAAACGCGCCGGTAATGCCGACGAGATCGGAACCTTCGGCGGCGCGCGATTCGACTTTGATGCCAGCCGCCTGCCATTCGAGCTCGAACAGTTCGGGCCAGCACACCGCGTTCTTCGGCAGCTCGTTCTGTTCGAGGTAACGCGCGATCGCATGCGGCACGTCCGCCATCGTGCCGACCTTGTCGACGGTGGTCGATAACTTCAGCGCGCAAGCCGCAAAGCCCGCGGCCGGATCTGCCGCCTGCGACGGACGGGGTCCTTCCGGGTGTGCGCCGAGATGCGCGGCGACCAATGCACGCTCCTGCGCATCGGGCGCCCCCTTGCGTCCCTGCGCGGCACGGATGCGGGAAAGGATGTTGTCGCGGGCGCTCATGATAAACGCGGGAGCGTCTGTTTCACCCTTCCCCCTTAACCCTTCTCCCTTCCCGCCTCATCCCAATGTCGGCATGTTGAAACCCTGCGGCAGGGCGTTCGCATCCGGCCACCGCGTGGTGACGACCTTGCCGCGCGTGTAGAAGCGCACACCCTCCATGCCATGCACGTGCTGATCGCCGAACAGCGAATTGCGCCAGCCGCCGAACGAATAAAACGCGATCGGCACCGGGATCGGCACGTTGACGCCGACCATGCCGACTTCGATCTCGCGCTCGAACTTGCGCGCAGCACCCCCGGAGCGCGTGAACACCGCGGTGCCGTTCGCGTACTGGTTGGCGTTGATCATGTTGATCGCGTCGTCGAGCGTCTTCACGCGCAGCACGATCAGCACCGGCCCGAAAATTTCGTCCTTGTAGATCGTCATGTCGGGCGTCACGTTGTCGAACAGCGACGCGCCGAGAAAGAAACCGTCGCCGGCGCCTTTGAACGTGCGCCCGTCGAGCACGAGCTTGGCACCCTCCGCCACGCCCTTGTCCACATAACCCGCCACCTTGTCGCGATGCACGCGCGTGACGAGCGGGCCCATGTCCATTTCCTTGCCGTCGACCTTGCTGTCGCCTGCGCCGATCTTGAGTTTCGACGCCTTGTCCTTCAATTTCGCGATCAGCGGATCCGCCGCTTCGCCGACTGCCACGACCGCCGAGATCGCCATGCAACGCTCGCCCGCCGAGCCGTACGCGGCGCCGATCAGCGCGTCGGCTGCGAATTCGAAATCGGCGTCCGGCAACACGACGGCGTGGTTCTTCGCGCCGCCCAGTGCCTGCACGCGCTTGCCGTTCTTCGCCGCGGTTTCATAAATGTATTTCGCGATCGGCGTCGAACCGACGAACGAGATCGCCTTGACGCCCGGATGACTGAGCAGCGCATCGACCGCGTCCTTGTCGCCGTGCACGACGTTGAACACGCCGTCGGGCAGACCCGCCTGTTTCAACAAATCCGCCATCAGCATCGAGGCCGACGGCACTTTCTCCGACGGCTTCAACACGAACGTGTTGCCGCACGCGAGCGCGACCGGAAACATCCACAGCGGCACCATCACCGGAAAATTGAACGGCGTGATGCCCGCGCACACGCCGAGCGGCTGGCGCACCGAATGGCAGTCCACCCCGGTGCCGACTTCCTCGCTGTATTCACCCTTGACGAGATGCGGGATGCCCATCGCGAACTCGACGACTTCGACGCCGCGCTGCACCGAGCCTGCGGCATCGGCCAGCGTCTTGCCGTGTTCCGCCGTGATGAGCCGCGCAAGTACGTCCTTGTTCGCGTCGAGCATCTCGCGAAAGCGCATCAGGATGCGCGCGCGGCGCAGCGGCGGCGTGTCGCGCCAGCCGGGAAACGCGCGGCTGGCCGCCTGCACCGCGGCGTCGATGTCGGCCGCATTGCAGAACGGTACGCGCTTCGTAATTTGTCCCGTCGCGGGATTGGTGATGTCGCCTGCGCGCGCGCTCGACGCCGGTTTTTGCTTGCCGTCTATCCACAGCGGCACCGACGGCACGGTTTTGAGATCGACCGGTTTATTCATTTGCGTTCTCCATACAATTCACGAAACGTTTTACCCGGCGGCGCGGGCATGTCGCGCCCGCTCGTCCAGCCGCCGGCGAGCGGCAGATTATGTATCAGCTTGGCGCTGCCGCCCATCCATTTGAGCATTCGTGCGGCCATGCGCGTCGCGGCCGCGTATAGCGCGGGTCGCTGCGCGAACCAGCTCCAGGCGTTGAGCCCCAGGCGCTCGTGCCACGGCCGCAGGCCGCGCTCGACCTGCTTCTCGCGCAGTTTGCGCATCAAGTCGGGCAGCGGAATCCTGACCGGACACACGACGCCGCATTGATTGCAGAACGTCGACGCATGCGGCAGGTCCAGCGCGTTTTCGAGCCCGACATAAGTCGGCGTGAGTATCGAGCCCATCGGCCCCGGATAGACCCAGCCGTAAGCGTGCCCGCCGACATTTTGATAGACCGGGCAGTGATTCATGCACGCGCCGCAGCGGATGCAGCGCAGCATCTGCTGCATGTCGGTGCCGATCAGCTTGGTGCGGCCCGCGTCGAGCAGAATGATGTGGAAGTGTTCGGCGCCGAACGCGTCTTGTGCATCTTTGGTGCCGGTCGTGAACGAAATGTAATTCGAGATCGTCTGCCCGGTCGCCGAGCGCGGCAGCAGCCGCAGCAGCGTGCTGACGTCTTCGAGCGTGGGCACCACCTTCTCTATGCCGGTGATCGCGACGTGCACGCGCGGCAGCGTCGTCGTCATGCGCCCGTTGCCTTCGTTGGTCACGATCAGCGTCGTGCCGGTCTCGGCAACGACGAAGTTGGCGCCCGAGATCCCCATGTCTGCGGTCAGGAAATGCTTGCGCAGCATTTCGCGCGCTTCGTGCGTGAGTTCCGTGATGTCGGTCTTGCGCGGACGGTGGTGCTTTTCCGCGAAGAGATCCGAGATTTCATCGCGGCCCTTGTGGATCACCGGCGCGATGATGTGCGACGGCGGCTCTTTCGCGAGCTGCAGGATGTATTCGCCCAGATCGGTCTCGACGACCTCGACGCCCGCGGCTTCGAGCGCGTCGTTCAACGCGCACTCCTCGCTCACCATCGACTTCGACTTCACCGCCTTTTTGACGCCGTAACGCTGCGCGAGCTCGCACACGATGCGGTTCACGTCGGCGGTCGTCTCGGCCCAATGCACGATCGCGCCGCGCGCGGTCGCATTTTTCTCGAACTCTTCGAGATAAACGTCGAGATTGTCGAGCGCGCGGTCGCGGATTGCCGCAGCGTGCGTGCGCAGCGCCTCGAAATTGTCGACCTCCGCAACGCGGTCGGCGCGGCCCTTGACGAAATTGCTCTGCAGCTTTTTCAGCGCGGCCTGCAGCTTCACGTCGGCGAGCTTGGCGCCGACGCGCGCTTTGAAATGCATTGAGGCGACTTGCATAATGGCGGTTAGTATAGCGCGTGCGCCGTCGGCATCATGCGCCGGGCGCTTTGATGTCGACTTTTTTCGTTTAAGTTATCACCCAGCCTCGACCATTCGCGCACACCGGAATTACAATCCCGCGGCGCGGCGCAACCAGGCCACCGGTTTGCGCATTACGTAGTAGCCGAGCGGGACATAACCGGCGTAAAGCTTGGCCGTGCCCTTCAAGCCGATGCGCGGCGGCGTGTGTTCGTCGAGCCTGGCCTTCAACACGTACGCGAGCGTGCCGTCCGCCGTCTGCACCGCCTCGTAGCTCGTTTGCGTCACCGTCGCCTCCAGCGACGACAGCGGCGAAACGTTGAGAAACATGCGCACCGCTGTTCCCGAGTCCAATTGTATTGCGTCGTCGGCGGGCACGTAGAGCGTCAGCTCGACGGACGCCGGATCGGACAGCAGCATGATGCGCTCTCCCGTCTGCACCGGCTTGCCGAGCCAATCAAGCGGGTCGGCGAAAATCGCGATGCCCTCGCGCGGCGCGGTCATGCGTATGCGTTCGAGCAATTCGGTGAGATAGGTGACTTCCGCCGATTTTTCCCGCATCCGCGCGTCGAGTATCTGCAACTCGGACTTGCTCTGGTCATCGGAAAAGGATTTGCTGGTGGCGCGCTGCAGTTCGGCGCGCGCGATTTCCAGCGATTTTTTGGCCACCAGCAGCCGGTTGCGCGTCACCGTGTCGTCCAGCGTCACCAACAGCGCGCCGGTCTTGACGCGCTGGTTCGGCTCGACCCACACGCGCTGCACCACGCCGTCCGCGGGTGCCGTGATCGGCGTGGGATTCAACGGCGTAACTTCGGCGGGCGCCAGCACAGAAAGGCGCACAGGGAAGACGATGAGTATGATGACCGCGATCACCGCATACCACGCGCGCCGGCCGGCGAATGCCTGCTTCAACCGTGTCGCGATGGCTGGCTTGCGCGCGCGCCAGCCCCATAGCGCGAAGCCGGCGCCATCCGCGAGCCATTCTGCCATCGCAAGTTCAGCCGGGTCGCAACTGCGGTTGCGGGCGAACCACAGCAAGCCGGCCCGCTCGCCGTCGGGACCCGTGAGTTTGCACGCGAGCGCGTGCGCGGGAATCCAGTCGGCGCCGCTCTGCGCGAGATTGGTGGGCAGCTGGTCGGGTGTGATCGCCGTGATTTTGCCGGGTTGCGTGGCGAGCCACTCGGCGAGACGCGCGAACCATTGCGCGAACGGCGCGTTTACGTCGACTTCGGCGAGCCCTGAAACGGCGGTCAGCGCGAGACTGCCGGCGAGACCGGGCTCGGCGAGCACGGCCTGATCGTAATGCAGCAGCGGAAACGCTTCGTTGACGAGCGCGAAATGCAGTTCGCGCGGCGACCGGCAGCGCTGCAGTGCGCGCTGAAAGCCTAGCAGCGCCTGCGGAAGTTCGGTGCGGGCCGGCGCGTCGCTCACGAAGCGAGGGTATGTCTCACTGCGGGCGCTTCGCGAAGTTCGCGCTCAGCACCATGCCCGGAATCAGGTCGCCGCTGCGCTCGAGCATGGCTTCGACCTCGATCGTCTGGCTCACGCCGTCGATGCGCGAGTTCAGGCGCGAGACTTTCGCCGGGTACGACTTTCCGCCCTGCGCTCTCAAGGTGACGGCGGCGCCCGGCTTCAGCCATTGCGCGTAGGACGCGGGCACGTTCATCGTCGCCTTGAGGCCGCCCGCGTTGACGATTTCCACCAGCGGCTGCCCGACGGTGACGGTCTCCGATGCTTTGGCGCGCAGTTTGGCGACACGCCCGGCATACGGCGCCGCGACTTTGCAGTATGCGACCTGCGAATCGATCAGCTTGACCTGCGCGGCGGCTTTGCCCGCCGCCGCTGCGGCCGTCGTCACTTCGAGTTCGCCCGCGGCGCCCAGGCCCTGCAGCCGCAGCTTGGCCAGATGCGTCTCGCGCGCGCCAAGCGATTCCGCTTTCGCGGCATCGAGCTGCGCCGCGCGCTCTGCGCAATCGAATTCCACCAGCACGGTGCCGGTCTCGAACGAAGTGCCGAGACCGACGTTGATTTTCTGAATGCGGCCGGCCATCTGCGCCGACAGCACGGCTTCATCTCCCGCCACGATGATGGCCGGCGTGCCCTGGGCATAAGCGCCGGTGGCGGCAACTGCTGCAGCCACCAATACGATTTTTTGCAACGTGCTGTTCATCCGTGATTCCTTTATGCTTTTTTCAGTAGTCGTTCAACGCACGATGGCGGGTTGCCCGAGATAGCGTTGCAGCGGCGCGGTCACGCGATAGCCTGCGCCTTCGCCGAGCGCCGCCCACTGCAGGTTGTCGATGGGCTCGAGCAATACGCTTTTTTGCTCGGCCTCGAGCAGCGTCTTGCCGGCCGCGTCGACCAGACGCACCTTCATTTTGACCGCCTGCGAGTTGTCCACGCTCGGCCCCATCTCAAGGCTGGTTTCGACGCGCGCCGCGGCCTTCTCGCTCGCCACCGGAATGCGTGCAACCGTGAGTGCGCGCTGCACCGCCGAACGGAATGCGTCGAGTCCCGCCGACGGCACGCCTTGCGGCCCGGCGATCTCGACCGCACGCATTTCGGGCGCCGCGCTGGACGTGAAGTTCTGTTTCTCGAACGCCGCGACGCGCGCCGCCAGCTCGTTGCCGATCGAGGCGGTGGCGTCTCCGGACGACGAATTAGGCAGGCTGTCGAGACCCACCGAATGGTAAACGCGGCCCATCGCCGCCTGCAGACCGGAGTAAACCAGATCGCGATTAATCTTGGTAATCAGCATCCGAGCGCTGGCGCGGATGATTTCAAGCTCGGTCTCGAGACCCGTCTGGCTCGCCGACTCGAGATACTTGATGATCTGCTGATCGTCGCGCAACGCCTCGTCCCATACCATGTATTCGTTTTTAAGGAGCCCGAAACGCACGGCGGCGATGCGAGTCTGCGTCAGCACGGCGCTGGATACCGCCAGGCGCCGCGTATCGTCGACCGCTTTCTGCGCTTCGAACGAACGGTTGATCGCCGGCAGCGAGAACACTTTGACCAGATTGAACGCCACCGACAACCCGGCCTGCTCCCATGAATTATTGACGAGGAATTTGTTGGTGTCGTTGTAGTAGCCGTAATCAACTCCCGCGCCGGGAATCAGCACCGCCAGTTGCGAGCGCACGTGCTCGATGTCGGTGACGCGGCCGCGGTAGCCCTCTTCCCGCAGCTCGGGACGGTTGATGAGCGCGATATTTTCCAGCGCGTCGATGTTCGCTTTCAAATCGGGCACGTCGCGCGCGAGCGGCTGGACTGCGACCTGATACTCCGCGCCCGGCCGCAAATTCATCAGCGCCGCCAGCTCGATCTTCGATTGCACGAGTTCCTGCCGGCGCAAAGTGATTTGCTGCGCGAGGTCGAGCAGCGAGCGGCGATAGGCGATAATCTGGATCGGCGGCAAAAGGCGCCGTGTTTCGATCAGCTTGGCGCGTCCCGCTGCCAGATCGACTTCGCGCAGGAACGTATCGATCTCCGGCACCAGGCGCTCCGCGCTCTCGGCGCGCCACCACGCAAAGCGCACGTCCTGCGTGAGGTTCTGCAGCGCGCGGCGGCGGCGCTCCTCCGCCATGAGACTCTGATCGGCGAGCTGTTTCGCTCGGAAGTACGAAAGTCCGAAATCGAGGATGTTCCAGGAGAAAACCGCGCTGTCGGTCGTATGCCGGCGCTCGACCGCGGTCGACGGACTCACCGTCTGCATGCCGTTCGGCTGCACCCCGAAGCTGAACGCCTCGTTGTCGCGCGAGGTATAGCCGGCTTGCAGAGTCAGCTTGGGCAGCAAATCCCAGTTGCCGACGCTAAGCTGCCCGAGGGCGGCGACCTGCTCCATCAGGCGCTGCCGGTAATCCATGTTGTATTTGACCGCGCGCGCCGTGGCTTCCTGCAACGTGACGGGTGCCGTGACCGGCTCCGCCGCTTCGGCCAGGCGCTGCGCGTCTTTGCGCGAACGCTCGGCGTGGTCGCTGTCTTTGAACGGATTGGGTACGACCGCGCAGCCGGCGAGCACTGCGGCGACCGCCAGACCGATTGCAACGCGATGCGCGTTGCTCATGTTGCTTTGCATCTTGCTCTCACTTTTCAAAACGAAGCGTGTATATCACGACGCCGGACGCCCGTCGGTGCGCTTGGCGGCCTGCGTATCGAGGAAATGCGTGAACGCCGCGGCGTGACGCGGTTTCGCGGCTTTAAGTTGCTCGCCGAACGGCATTGCGCCCGGCTTCGTAGTCGCGCGCTCCGGCGCTGCGGCCGCAATCACCATTGCATCGGCAACGACGGTGTCTGCATCCGTCGCGGGCGTCGCATCGAGCGCGAGCCGCACCACCTCCGCCGGACTCCATTGCGCGCCGGTGTTGGCGGTGAAATTCATGCGGAAGGTCTGCTGCGACTCGTGGCCTTCCTGGTCGCGCGCCACTACCAGCACGTCGATCGACCCCGTGCCCGCCGGCGGCGTGCCGGAGAAGATGCCCGAGATATCGTCGAACGACAACCATGCAGGCAGCGGCTGCCCGTCCGGCCGCGTCGCGATCAGGTTCACGATATTGTCCGGGTCGGTGTGGATGAAACTGCCGCGCGGCAGCTCGAAGACAAATTCGGAGCCGAGCTGGAAAGTCTGCGCGCCGATCGGCGCCCCGAGACGCAGCTCGCGCGTCGCACCCGGCACCGCCTGGCGCTCGGCCGGCCAGCCGAATGTGGTGGATTGCAACAGTTGGCCGTCCGGCCCGACGGTTTTTATGCCGCCCGCTGTAATCACCGAGAAGACATTGAGATTGAGTTGCGTGTCGCCAAACGCCGGCAGGCGGATCGTGCCGCCCGTCGGCACGAAATCTCCTCCGGTGCCGCCCGTGCCGCCGGCGATGACGAAACCCGTGGGGCCGCCGACCGGCGACGGATTGTTACCGGGCTCCGGCAGCGGGCCGCCGATCGGCGGCAGCCCGGGGCCGGGCGGCGCCGGCGGCGGCACGAACGGCGCAGGGTAATGCAGAGTAACCGCGCCGGTACCGCCCAGGGCCCCGCCGAAACCCTGCAGTCCGGCGTTGCCGTCGTTGATCCCGTACGCAATCGTTATCAACTGCGGCGGCGCGGCGCTGGTGTTCATGTAATTGATCGACTGCAGTAACTGATCGACCCGCGCGGTGCTTGCGTTGGCGTTGAATGTAAAAGAAAGCGCGCCGCCGGCTTGCGTCACCGTGCCGATAGTGGTGCCGCCAACCGTGACGTTCCCGCCGGCAAGAATCACATTGGGACCGGTCACATTGAAAACATCGCTGGGATCGGCGCCGCCCTGGCGCGCCAGCGTCAAAATGGAACCCGTATAGTTGCCGGCCGCCCCGTTGAACGCATCCATCTCGAAATCGTGGGCCAGTCCGTTCGGACTCAACTGGACGGGCGCCGCGCCGGGCGTGAGTTGCAAGTCCGGCCCCAGCGCCGTGAACGTCGGCGCGCTGTTGACCTCACCGATATTGAGCGGCACCGGCGTGGTCGTCACGATGGACGTGCCGCCGTTGCCGAATGTGGAGCCCCCCGGCAGCGAACCGGGCATCTGGCCGGTGTTGCCGTTGTCGTTGGTGGCGAGCGTCA
>CAZEAX010000169.1:0-9556 GCA_964510405.1 uncultured Streptomyces sp.
GGCTGCTTCTCCAGCAACACGACGTTTGCATTTGCCGCCGCCGCTTCGAGCGCGGCGCAATAACCGGCAAGTCCGCCGCCGATCACGATCACATCGGTTTCACGCGTCCACTGCGTCACCGCATTTCCTTTTCTAGTCGATGCGTGCGCCCGATTCGCGCACGACCTTGCCCCACTTCGCGAGCTCCGACTGAATGAAACGCGCGAACTCCGCCGGATTACCTTTGAGCGGCACCACGCCAACGGTCGCGCAGCGCTCGTTGAATTCCTTGTCCGTGTAGATATTCGACATCGTCTGGTAAAGCCTGTTGGTCACCGGCTGCGGCAATCCGCGCGGACCGAGCAGCCCGTACCAGCCGGTTGCCGAGTATCCCGGCACCCCCGCTTCGGCGATCGCCGGAATCTCCGGCGCGAACGGCGCGCGTTTTTCGCTCGACACGCCGAGTGCACGCAGGCGGCCGGTGCGCGTCTGCGGCAGCGCCAGCGCGGCCGGCGCGAACATGAGCTGCACCTGCCCCGCGAGCAGGTCGGTAAGCGCGGGCGCGCCGCCTTTGTACGGCACGTGCACGATGTTGATGTTCGCCATGCTGCGAAACAGCTCGGCCGTGAGATGCAGCGTGCTGCCGTTGCCGGCGGAGCCATAATTGAGCCGGCCCGGCTTCGCCTGTGCGAGTGCGATCAATTCCCTGACCGTCGTCGCCGGCACCGCCGGATTGGCAATGAGAAAGTACGGTGCTTCGCCGATCAGGCTCACCGGCGTAAAATCGCGCACGGCATCGTACGGCAGCTTGCGATACAGATGCGGCGTGATGCCGTGACTCGCCGAGCCGCCGAGAAACAGCGTATAGCCGTCGGGCACCGAATGCGCTGCGATATCGGCCGCGATCACGCCGCCCGAGCCGCCGCGATTGTCGATCACCATCTGCTGACCGAGCGCTTCGGCATACTTCTGGCTGACGAGCCGCGCGACGACATCGACGCCGCCGCCCGCTGCGAACGGTACGATCAGCCGTATTGGCTTGTCGGGATATGCGGCGGCGTGCGCGAACACGCAGGCACTCAGGCACAATCCGAAAACCGCCGCGCGCAATATCAATTTCACTTTTTCTTCTTTTTCGATTTCACCGTCGGGTACACGTCGCCGTAGTACTTGCGGATCTCGTCGATCTGGTCCGTGCCCGGCGGCGCGTACTGCAGGCGCTTGCTCGTGAAGCGCCCGCCCATGATGCGATCGAGCTTGACCGCCATCTCGCCCATTTTCACGAGCGCGGTGATGCCGTTCAGGATCGGCGTGCCGCGCGACGCTTCGTGCACGCCAAAGTGCGCAAGCATCGCCATGACGACGCCGCCCGCCGCGATCACGACTTCGGCGCCTTCGTCGACGTTCTTGTCGGCGGCTTTCAGAAACTGCGTGATGATGCGATCGCGCGCTTTCTTGTCGGTGAACCCCGCGTCGAGGTCGTTGATGCGGTCCAGGCTCATGCGGTTGACGGCCGCAAGGCGCCGGTCGAGCTGGTAACGTGTGACGTTTTCGACGATGCGTGGCGTGAACTTCTCGTTGATTGTGACCAGCGAAAAATTCGCCCCCATCATGCACGCGAGATGCAGCGCGTTTTCGCACAGGCCGAGCACCGGGATGTTCGCGATTTCGCGGCATTCGCGGATGCCGGGATCGCCGATGTTGCCGATCAGGAACGCGTCGAACCCGCGCTTCATCGCGATCTGCACGTTTTCCATCACCTCGCCCGTCTCGAGGTATTCGAGATAGCGGTACTGGTCCGCGAGTCCGCCGACCTTGGTGATGCCGTGCACCTCGATTTCGGTGTCCTTGTCTTTGACCTGATCAAGTATCTGGCGCAGGACCTTGTTGTACGAACCCCACGCCTTTTGGCGCGACATGCTTTGATACCAGAGCTTCATCGCTGCTTTCCTTTACGTTTTGGATTGGTTCAATCGCCCCACATGCCGCCGTTCACGTCGAGTATTTCGGCCGTGATGTAACCGGATGATTCGTCCGCCAGAAAAAGACAGGCCCGCGCGACGTCGTCCGCGTTGCCCATGCGACCGACCGGAATCAGATCGCGCAGACGCTGCGGGAAATTCTGCGTCATTGCGGAGGCAATCGGGCCCGGCGCCACCGCGTTGACGGTGATACCCGCGTTGGCGAGCTCGCGCGAGAGAAACATCGTCATCGCGTGCACACCCGCCTTGGATACGCCGTAAGCGACATTTGAAGCATTGGCCTGCTCGCCCGCATCTAGCCACGGCCGCGCATTGCCGCCGTTCTTGCCGAGGATGGAGCCGATGTTGATGATGCGTCCGTACTTTTTCGCGCGCATCGGACCGATCACCGCCTGGCAGCACAGGAATGTGCCTTTGAGGTTGACCGCGAGCACGCGCTCCCATTCCGCTTCCGCCAACGTTTCCGCGGGACCGAACGATACGGTGCCCGCGACATTGACCAGCACGTCGATCCTGCCGAGCGCTTTAAGCGTCGCCTGCACCAGCGCATTGACCTGACTCGACTGCGTGACGTCGGTCGGCGTATCGAGCACGCGCCGGCCGGTCGCCCGCATCTCGTCGGCAAGCGCAGTGACCGGCTGAATATCCGCGAGACTCAGGTCCGCGCCGGCCGCCGCGAACGCGCGCGCGACCGCAGTGCCGATGCCGCCGCCCGCGCCCGTGATGAGCGCTGTTCTGCCCGCGAGTGTCATCGAAGGTACTAGGCTTTACCCGCCGGCGGGGCGAGCCGCGAGATGCCGTACAGGTCGAGCAGTTCCTTCACGCGCTCGCGCGGCGGCTTGTCCATGAAATAGCCGCGCCGCGACGGCGCAAGGCCGGAACTGCGGCGCAGGTCGACCATGGACTCCGCCATCTTGATGGTCGCGCCGAGCGCATCAATGATCGGCACGTCGTCGACGCGGCTCACACCGTTCTTCGCCAGCAGCACGCATAGCGGCGCTTCCCCCGGAATGATCACATCCGCACCGTCGCGAATCAGTGCGCGCGCAGATTCGTGGAACTTTTCGAGCAGCGGTGCCGGATTGTCGAACGCCTTCAGGACATCGTTGAACGTAAAGCCGACCGGGCGCACGCCTGCAAAGCGGTGCGCCGGAATCACGCGTTCGGCATTTTCGCGGATCACCGGCGCCATCTCGGTAATGAAGAGCAGCACGCCGACTTTCTGCCCGAGCATCGTCGACGCAAGATAGGAACTTTCGCCGTAGGCGACAACCGGTATGTCAAGCAGGCTGCGCACTTCGCGCAGCGCGGGTTCCGGTATGGTCATGATCGCGTACGCATCGAAGCCCGCCTCTTCCGCAGCAATGCCGCCCATCACGAATTGCTGCGCATGCAGGTACTGCATGTAGGCGTAGCGAATGTCGCCGCCCGGATAATTGGTCAGATACGTCTCATCATGCATGCCGTGCATGACGACCTCGGTATCGGGACGCGCCACCTTTTTGAAATGTGCCTGCAGCGCGGCCGCGTACGGCGGCAATTGTCCGAGAACGGTGAAACTTTGATGCCAGATTTTCATTCCCATCGTGTGCTTTCGTGTGCGCGGTCGCGCCTGCTCAATCGATCTGCGCGCCGGATTCCTTGACCACTTTGGCCCATTTCAAAACTTCGTTGCGGTAGAAAGCGGCGAACTGCTCCGCCGTGCTCCCCACCGGCTCCGCGCCGAGCGCCAGAAAACGGTCGCGAATTTCCGGCACCTTGACGATTTTGCTGATTTCGCTTTGCAGCCGCGCGATTACCGCGTCCGGCGTGCCTGCGGGCGCGAAGACGCCGAACCACGCATTCGCGTCGTAGCCGGGAACGCCGGCCTGCGATAGCGTCGGAATATCTTCAGCGACGCGCGAGCGCTTGATTGTGGTCACGGCCAGCGCGCGCAATCTGCCCGCGCGCGCGAGCGGCAGAGTCGTGACGATGTTGTCGAACATGAATATCGTCTCGCCCGCGAGCACCGAGGTCGTGGCAAAAGACGCGCCGCGATACGGCACGTGCACGAGTTGGATGCCCGCCATGCTGCCGAACATCGCCGTGAACAGGTGGCCGCCGGAGCCGTTGCCCGCCGAGCCATAGTTCAACTGCCCGGGCTTGGCTTTGGCGAGCGCGACGAACTCCTTCACGTTTTTGACCGGCAGCGACGGGTGCGTGACGAACATGAACGGCGTGTCGGTGACCTGCGTGACCGCGGCGAAATCTTTCAGCGCGTTGTACGCGAGTTTTTTATACAGGCTCGGATTGATCGCGGTCGACACCGTGCCCATGAATATCGTGTGGCCGTCCTTCGGCGCGGTCGCGACGATTTCAGCGGCGATATTGCTGGCGGCGCCCGCGCGATTGTCGACCACCACGGGTTGCCCCAGCGCTTCGGACAAATGCTGGCTGATCGCGCGTGCGACGACGTCGGTCGCGCCGCCCGCCGGGAACCCGACGAGGAAGCGAACCTGCTTGGTTGGATAATTTTGCGCCATCGTCGCCGTGGACATGTGCATGGCAGCACAGGCGATTGCGGTGAGCAAGAGTTTTTCTGGACTCATTGGATCATTTTCCGTTAGCGATGGTTGCGGCGTCCGTGCCGGCGAGGCGCCCGAACACGGCGCCTTTGAGCACCGACGTGGCGCCGGTGTAATTGCGATAGTAAGTGCCGATGATTTCGCCGGCCGCATAAAGGCCGGGGATCGCATCGCCTTCCTGATTCAGCACGCGCGCATGGCTGTCGACCTTGAGGCCGCCAAACGTGAAGACATTGGACGAGATGATCGGGTACGCATGAAACGGCGCGCGGTCGACTGGATGCGCCCAGTTCGATTTTGCCGGCGTGAGTCCCCGTGTTGCGAGCCCGTCGAGCACGAGCGGCTTGAAGTCGCCGGCTCGACACGCGCCGTTATAGCGGGCGGCCGTTGCTTCGAGCGCTGCGGCGGGCACGCCGATTTTTGTGGCGAGATCGCGGATACTGGCCGCGACGATCGGCGGCTGGTCCGTGCGCAATCCCAGTTTGTAATTGGGAATTTCCAGATGGCGTGCATCAAGCACGACATAGGCGATGCCGTTCGTCTGGTTGAAGATCTGGCGCGTGACGCGCTCGTACCACGCATCGACGGTGCCCGGCGCTTCGTCGGTAAAACGCTCGCCTTCCGAGTTGACCAGGATCCCGTACGGAAATATGAACACCGACGGCTCGGCGATGCCGGAACGCGGATCGACCGGCTCCGCATGATAGCTGCCGAAATCGCCGCACGGCGCCGCGCCGATATCGAGCGCCATCTGGATGCCTTCGCCCTTGTTGTAGTAGCCGCCGCGGCACACCGGCCGCAGAAAAATCGACCGCGGTCCGACGTAACGCGTGAGCATCTCGGCATTGCCTTCGAAACCGCCGCATGCGAGCACGACCGCTTTGCCTTTGAATTCGCGCTTGCACCCGCTTTTGCCGGTCGCGCGCACGCCGACGACTGTGCCGCTATTGTCCTGTATCAGCCCGGTCGCCGCGGTTTCATATTCGAATTTCGCGCCCATTTTTTCGGCCGCGGCGCCCAGCGCTTCGATCAACGCGAGACCGCCGCCGACCGGCAACAGCCGCGGCTGCGACTTGGTCAGGAACTGCGTCGGCAGAAAATCGAAACGCAGACCGAATTGCTTCATCCACTGGATCGTCGGGCCCGCGCTGTCGGCGAACGTCGAGATCAGTTCCGGATCGTTGAAGCTCAACGATTTGACGACACCGGGCCAGTTCGCACGCGGCTCGGCGGTGCCGTGCACGAGCGAAGGATCGAGATAACCGCTCGCGTGTTCGGCGAGATGCGATTCGAAGTCGTCCGTCACTTCGTGCTCGCTCTTCATGCGGAAGTACGCTTCGGTATAGCGCGTCTGTCCCCCGCGTTCGTCCTGCGGCGCGCGCTCGAGCAAAGTGACACTGGCGCCGCCCTGCAAAGCGGCGACCGCCGCCGCCATGCCGCCTATGCCGCAACCCGCGACTATGACATCCGATGTACTGCCTGCCACGACATCCTCCTCACTGCAAGCCCGCGTGACTGCCCAAAAATTGGTGGGTCGTGTTGGACTCGAACCAACGACCAAGGGATTATGAGTCCCCTGCTCTAACCGACTGAGCTAACGACCCGTTATCGCGATGCGCGAGGCACGCATTTTACCAGCGTCGGCCTGCCGCCGTTTGGTTTAGAATCACGCCACTTGATTTAACTCAACGCCGCATGTCTACCGTCAAAACCCTGCCGTTGCTTTTCACGCCGATCGAATTGCGCAGCGTCACCGCGCGTAATCGCGTGGTCGTGTCGCCGATGTGCCAGTACTCGTCGGCCGAGGGCGGGCCGACCGATTTCCACCTCGTGCACCTGGGCAAATTCGCGATGGGCGGCGCCGGCATCGTGTTCTGCGAAGAAACGTCGGTGGAAGAGCGCGGCCGCAAGTCGTATCACTGCGCCGGCATTTACAACGACGCGCACGTCGCGCAGTACCGGCGCATCAACGACTTCATCCGCAGCCAGGGCGCAGTGCCCGCGATCCAGATCGGCCATTCGGGACGCAAAGGCTCCGGCTGCGCGCCGTGGGACGGCTACCGTTCGCTGACGGCCGACGACGCGAAGCATGGCGAACCGCCGTGGCAAACCGTGTCCGCGAGCGCGGTTCCGGCGAGTGCGACATCAATCGTACCGCAGGCGCTCGACCGCTCTGAAATCGGCGCACTCGTCGCACACTGGCGGGAAGCAGCATTGCGCGCCGCGAACGCCGGGTACGACATCATCGAAGTGCACGCGGCGCACGGATATCTGATTCACCAGTTTCTGTCGCCGGTCACCAATCAACGCAACGACGCTTACGGCGGCGATCTTGCCGGCCGCATGCGTTTGTGCCTCGAGATCGTCGAAGCAGTGCGCGCCGCGTGGCCGGCCGACCGTCCCGTGTTCATGCGCGTCTCGGCGGTCGACGGCGCGAACAGTCGATGGAGCGTCGACGACACGGTGGAACTCGTGCGCGCGGCGAAAGAGCGCGGCGCGGAAGTCGTGACGACATCGTCGGGCGGCATCAACGGTCCGGGTACCGCGACCTTGGTGCCGCGCTATCCGGGCTATCACGTGCCCTACGCGGAGCGCGTGAGGGCGGAAGCGGGCGTGAAGACTATCGCGGTCGGCCTCATCACCGAGGCGCATCACGCCGAGGAAATATTGCAGCAGGGACAGGCCGATTTAATTGCGCTCGCACGCGAACTTTTGTGGAACCCCAACTGGCCGGCCCATGCGGCACGCGAACTCGGCGTCGAGAACTATCTCGAGCTGCTGCCGCGCGGCTATTCGTGGTGGTTGAGGCGGCGCGAAGAGATACGCGAAGTCACGCGCCAGGCGGGTGCGAACAAAGGCTGACGGGTCAGCCGATGTCGTGTCGCTCGCTCCACATCTTCAGATAAGCCGCCTCGAGATCCCGCACGCGCATGCGCGTGTCGAAAAACGGCGCCGCGCGCTCGGCGAGCTTCCGCTTGGTCGCCGCGAGCAGCGCGCGGTCGCGACCGAGCCGCACCGCCATTTGCACGTAATCCGCGCGGTCGTGCCGCACGAGTTCCGGCAGGCCCGCGGCCGTTGCGAGGCTCGCGGCAACGCGATTGGCGAATTGCTCGCCGGGCACTGTCAGCACCGGCACGCCCGCCCACAACGCATCGCTGGCGGTGCTGTGCCCCGTATGCCAGCCTATCGTGTCGAGCATGAGGTCGGCGCGGCTCAGGCGCTGGAGATGCTCGCGCTTGGTCGGCACGCGCTGCGCGAATATCAGCCGCGCCGGATCAACGCCTCCCGCCTGCGCCGCTTCGCGCAAATGGCCGGCGGTCAATGCGTTCGCGCCCTGCAGCCACAGCACGCTGCCCGCGACGCCGCGCAAAGCGTCCATCCACGCGCTGAAATCGTCGCGCGTGATGCGCGATCCATTGTTGAAATTGCAGAACACCATCGCGTCCGGAGCGAGCTGTGGATCGGCAGCAGTTGCCGTCGGGTCCGCAAGATCAGGCGCATCGGTGCCGTCGCTCACCATGAAGCAATGCGGCACGTACGCGAGTTTTTCGCTGAAGGCATCGGCAAGCTGCGGCGGAGTTGCAACTTTGTCCGTGATGAAATAATCGAGATAAGCGGCACCCGTGGTGGCGGCGAATCCCAGGTAGTGAGCCTGCACCGGCGCCGGCCGCCGCGCGAGCACCGCCATGCGATGGCCGGTGGTATGGCCGGCAAGATCGACGAGCACGTGGATGCCGGCCGCGGCAATGGCTTCGGCAATTTCAAGATCGGTCATCGCGTGCGCATCGATGAAGTGGTCGACGCCTGACGCTATTGCCTTGCGATAAGTGCTGCCGTCGTCCGCACCGTACGAAAATGCGTAAATCTCGAACTGCGCGCGGTCATGCAGCGCAAACACGTTCGACAGCACGTGGCCGACCGCATGGTCGCGCAGGTCGCGCGACAAATAACCGATGCGCAGACGCGCCGGCCGGGAGGACATGGCAGCGAACACATTGCCCCGCCGCACCGGCTCTATTCCCCGCGCGCAGTCGGCCGCGTGGTAGGCGGCGACAGCTTTTACCTGCGCGGGGGTGAGCCCGAGTTTCAATGCCGTCAGCGGGGATATGCCGCGCATCCATTGCGTGGCGGGCTCCTTTGCAATCAGCGCGCGCAAGTCATCCGCAACGCGGTCGGCGCGGTCCCAGTCGCAAACCTCGGTAAGGCAGTTCATGAGTTCCTCGCGGGCGTGCGCGAACCCGGCGTCGGCGTCCACCGCGGCCTGATAGTGCTCGACCGCCTCCGCGCGCCGCCCCGACGCTCGCATGATGTTGGCGAGGTTGTAATGCGCCGCCGCGAAACCGGGATCGAGCTCAAGCGCGCGCTGCAGCCATGCAACGCCGTCTTCGCCATGGTCCTGCTCGAGGAGCACTATGCCAAGATTGGTCGCGACTACGGCGTCGCGGGGAAACCGGTCCGCCGTCTCGCGCAACAGTTGTTCGGCGTCACGCAGGCGGCCTTCCCTGCGCAATGCGAGGCTGCGGCTGACGAACGTGTCGGCTTTGGCGCGCGGACGAAACGCGGAGCGCAGGAAATTCCGCAGCATATGCGCTAACTATGGCATCGGTTCTGCGGTGACGCAACCCGAAGGACAGGTTGCGCAGACGGCCTACGGGCGGCGCGCAGGCCGCCCGCCGTGTCAGCTCTCGGTGTCGAGAAAACTGCGCAGCCGTTCGGAACGCGACGGATGGCGCAATTTACGCAGCGCCTTCGCCTCGATCTGGCGGATGCGCTCGCGCGTGACGTCGAACTGCTTGCCGACTTCTTCCAGCGTGTGGTCGGTGTTCATTTCGATGCCGAAGCGCATGCGCAACACCTTGGCTTCGCGCGGCGTCAGGCTGTCGAGGATGTCCTTGACCACGTCGCGCAGGCCGGCGTGCATGGCGGCCTCGACCGGCGCGAGGTTGTTGGTGTCCTCGATGAAGTCGCCCAGATGGGAGTCGTCGTCGTCGCCGATCGGCGTCTCCATGGAGATCGGCTCCTTGGAGATCT
>CAZEAX010000170.1:0-9543 GCA_964510405.1 uncultured Streptomyces sp.
GAGGTCCGGCAGATCGTCGCCGAGCCGGGTCGTGACCTGCGAGAGCTGCACGTCCGCCGTGATTTGCGCAAGTTCGCCGTCCTTCAACCCGAGCCACGCGCGCACCGCCCCGGCCCCGTGCGGAAAGTAAACCGGAAACGGCACCCACGCGCGCCAGGCGGCAATGTCCGTATAGTCGAGCTGCATAAATACCTGACCGTTCCACTGCGCGAGCGCGGTGACGGTCCTGCCGGTGAAATCGCCGCGCACATCCAGCGGCGTCGCAAGCGCGGGCGGGGGTTCCGCGCGCAAACCGAATCGATGATGGTTCCCGTCGTTCTCGAAACGAAAATCGACATGCTGCAAATACAGATTGGGCGCACGGCGCAATTCGTCCTGCCAGGTGATCGACGCGTCGCGGATGGCGATTTCGTCCTGCCGCAAGAGCCAGTCCGATACGCCGCTCTCGTCCGCGTGCTGGTTAAGTTCGATGCCGGCGACCGAGATCACGCCTTTAGGGTCGCGTTTGACATTGAGTTCCGGGCGCACGATTTCGATTGAGTCGAACCGCGGCTCGCGAAAAACCAGCGACCACCACGACAACGTGCTGTCGACGCTTTGCAGCGTGAGCGCCGGCTGGTCGGCGCGGTCGTAGACGACGATGTCGCCGAGCGTCAATTGCAGATTGAGTCCGCTCCACCGTCCGCCGAGTTTGCCGATCGTGACGCGCTGGTGCATCGCTTCGCTCAACTGCCGGGCGATGGGTTCGCGGTAGTCGCCTATGTGGGGCAGCACCCAGAACCGCACCGCGAGCACGGCCAATGCGAACGCGAACGCACAGCCGAGTATGGTCCAGGTTATCGCGCGATAACACCAGAGCGAGCTGACGTGCAGCATCCGGAAAATGGAATTAGCCGGCACGATCTCAGTCAAAAGTCATAAAATGCAAGGCAATGATTTCTAAATCAATTGTAACCCGAACGGTGTGACTGCACCTAACGCTGTCGCAGGCGCAAATGAGGCAGCGCTGATCCGGCGCGCGACCAGCTTATCTCGGTTCGCGCGGCGCCTGCTTGCCGCCGAGCCCGGGCTGCTGCCGGCGGGCAGCCTCGTTGCGCCGTTCGGCGCGGATGAAATGCGCGCGCGGCTGGCTGCGGATGCTGCAAGCGACGCCGAGTTGATGCGCGCGCTGCGCGATTTGCGCAAGCGCGTAATGCTGCGCGTCATCGCCCGCGATCTCAACGGCCTCGCGACACTCGACGAAGTCATGGCGACGATGACATCGCTCGCCGATATCGCAATCACCGCGTGCGTCACCCATCTGCAACGCGAATTGGTGCTGCAGCACGGTGAACCTGCGGCGGCGGACGACGGGCGAGTGCAACAGCTGCACGTCGTCGCGATGGGCAAGCTGGGCGGTGCCGAACTCAACGTCTCGTCGGACATTGACCTCGTCTTCGTTTATCCCGAGGACGGCGAGACCCGCGGCCTCCGCCCGCTGAGCAATCACGAGTATTTCATCCGCCTCTCGCGGCGCCTGATCGCGATGCTCAATGAAATGACCGCCGACGGCTATGTGTTCCGCGTCGACATGCGGCTGCGCCCGCTGGGCGCCGACGGGCCGCTTGCCGTGAGCTTCGGCATGCTCGAGAATTATTTCATCACTCAGGGACGCGAGTGGGAGCGCTATGCGTGGATCAAAGCACGCGTGGTATGCGGCGACCGCGCGGCGGAACTCGCCGATCTCGTTCGCCCGTTCATTTTCCGCCGCCACCTCGACTACAGCGCGTTCGAATCGATGCGCGGCCTGCACCAGGAAATCCGGCGCGAGGTGGAACGCCGCGACATTCTGGACAACATCAAGCTCGGCCCCGGCGGAATCCGTGAAATCGAATTCATCGTGCAACTGTTTCAGCTGGTACGCGGCGGCCACGATGCGCCGCTGCGGCAGCCGCCCATACTCACCGTGATGCCATTGCTCGTCGAGCGCAACCTGCTGCCGGCGGAAGCGGTGCGCGAACTTACCGCCGCATACGTATTTCTGCGCAACCTGGAACACCGGTTGCAATATCTCGACGACAAGCAAACCCAGGCGTTGCCCACCACTGAAGAGGACCAGGCGCTCATCGCGGCGGCGACCGGGCACGCGGATTTTGCCGAACTGCGGACGGAACTCGAGCATCATCGCGGCCACGTCACCCGGCATTTCGAAAATATCTTCGCGACTTCCGAAGAAAAACCGCATCCGCTTGCATCGCTGTGGCACGGTGCCGGGCCGGACGACCCGCTGAATATGCTGCGCGAACTCGGCTATGCGAATCCGGCGGGCGCGCTCGAACGCATAGTCAGTTTCCGCGACAGCAACCGCGTGCGCCAGATGCCGCAGGCTAGCCACGCGCGCATGGAACACCTGGTGCCGCAGGTCATAGCCGCGGTGGCCGCGCTGCCCAACCCGGACGTCACGCTCGAACGCATGCTGACGCTGCTCGATAGCATCAGCCGGCGCGAGGCTTATCTCGCGCTGCTGCTCCAGTTTCCGCAAACCGTGGAGCGCGGCGCGCGCCTCGCGAGCGCAAGCCCGTGGGCTGCGCAATACCTGGCGCGCTATCCGATACTGCTCGACGAACTGCTCGATGAGCGCACGCTGCACGCACTGCCGGTGTGGCCGCAACTGCGCGCGCAGTTGCGCAACCGGCTCGACCAGGCGGGTGACGACAGCGAGGCGCAAATGAACGCGCTGCGCCATTTCAAGCACGCGCAGACGCTGCACCTGCTCGCGCAGGACCTTGCCGGCGAGCTGCCGCTCGAGAAGCTTTCCGACCACCTGAGTGAACTCGCCGACCTGATACTCGCGGAGGTGCTGCGCATCGTGTGGCGGGGAATACGCACGCGGCACCGCGACGAACCGCGTTTCTCGATCATTGCTTACGGCAAGCTGGGCGGCAGGGAACTCGGTTATGCGTCCGATCTCGACCTTATTTTTCTGTATGACGATCCGGCGCCCGAGGCCCCCGAAAACTACGCGCGGCTTGCGCAGCGCATCAACCACTGGCTGACGAGCATCACCGCTGCCGGCATGCTGTACGAGACAGATCTGCGCCTGCGTCCGGACGGCGCCAGCGGCCTGCTCGTCAGCCCGTTCGAAGGATTCGCGGATTACCAACGCACGCAAGCGTGGGTGTGGGAGCACCAGGCGTTGACGCGCGCGCGCGGAGTCGCCGGCGACGCCGGCATCGCGCGTCGCTTCGAGGATATCCGCGCCGAAGTTCTGCGGCGGCCGCGGGCGCTGCCGGCTTTGCGCGACGAAGTCGTGGCGATGCGCGACACGATGCTGGCCGCGCATCCCAACGCCAGCGGGCACTTCGACATCAAGCACGACCGCGGCGGGCTCATCGACGTCGAATTCGTCGTGCAGTACCTGATACTCGGGCATTCGCACCGCCACGCGGAATTGATTGCGAATATCGGCAACCTCGCACTGCTCAAACTTGCGGCACGGCTGGGGCTGATACCCACGCACACCGCACTGGCAGTGCACGATGCCTACCGGCGCTTCCGCCAGCTGCAACATGCGTTGCGCCTGCAGGGGGACAAGTACGCGCGTATCGACGGCGCAACGCTAGCGCCGGAAATCGCTGCCGTAAAGCAATTGTGGAATGCGATACTGGGAACCGCCCCCCCGCCGCAGTAAGGAGCCGGGAGGATGTTACGCGACTTCGGCGTGCACGACCGCGACTTCGGGCAGCTTCGCGATCAACCGATAAGCGGTGATCTGGCGCTGACCTTTGACCGTCAGCGGTTCGGGGCCTTCGAACTGATACAGTCCGCGCAGCCGGCGATAGGTGGTGGCGTCGACCAGGATGCCGCCCGTGGTCGCCTCCGACGTGAGGCGGGCCGCCTGGTTTACCGCGTTACCCCACAGATCGTAGATGAATTTCTTGATGCCGATCACGCCGGCCACCACGGGCCCGCTGCCGATGCCGATGTGAATACCGAGGGATTCGCCGGCGCCGGTCTTGAGCTCGGCGATCTTGTCGCGTGCGTCGAGCGCCATATTGACGATCGCTTCGGTGTACTTGGCATCGTGATCGAGCAGTCCGCCGGCGACCATGTAAGCGTCGCCTATGGTCTTGATTTTTTCGACGTCGTACTTTTCCGCGAGCGCGTCGAACCACGAAAACACTTGGTTCAGCATCGCCACCATGTCGCGCGGCGGCAATTCCTCGGTAAGCCGCGTGAAGTCGGTGAGGTCCGCGAACATTACCGTGCAATCGGCAAGACCGTCGGCGATGACGCTCGGATCGCGTTTCAGGCGTTCCGCAATATGGCCCGGCAGCACGTTAAGCAGCAGCCGCTCGGAGCGGTCCTGCTCGACCTGCAGCAGCGCGTGCTGGCGATCGAGCGCCTCTTTGAGACGGTCTTTCTGACGGACGAAATAAACGACGAGCAGGTAGACGATGGTCGACATCGCGGCAAAATTGAGCACGAAGAACACGGCGATGGTCTGCAGCGGCAGGCCGCTCGTTTTCTCCGTGCCGTAGGCGAGGTAGTAATCGAAGAATCCCGACACCGCGGTCATCACAAGATAGGCGAAGAACCACGGCACCGATTCCCTGGGCCCCTGGAAGACCATCACGCCGATGGGCGCGAGCAGCGCCCACAGCATCACGCCCGACGACGTCACATAGCTGCCGATCGACCATTGCATGATGAACGGCACGAACAGGTACAGGCTCGTTTGCGCGAAGCGGAAGAACTCGAAATTGAGGTTCCACAGGTAAATCGCCAGGGTCGCGCCGGATACCGCAAGATAAATCAGCGGCACGGTCGCGGAATACTTGATGCCCATCGCGTGATAAATCACGAGCCACAGCATCGCCGCGAAACCCATCAGGCCGCACGCGAAGATGAGCAGCGTTTTCTGCAGCTTCTGCTCGTCCGTATCGCTCGCGGTAATTACGCGGCTGCTTAAACTGCTGAGCGCCGCGCTGAAGGGGTTCGACATATCCTGAAAAAACTCCGCTTTATCGTTTTGTTCCAGTGGCTTACGTCCCGCCAATTCGATGCGCAACCGGTGTCGCGCGCCACTTTTTTACAATGTCTGCCATATTCACATCATTCAAATTTTCGGTCAAGGATACTCGCGTATTTTTCCCCGCGTTGCGCCTCGGGCGACGAGCGGAAAGGGTGCGCGCGCCTCGCGGCCGCAACGGCAGCGCCGCATGAAATACGCTAGAATCCGCTTTTTTGCACGGAGCATAAATATGTCGATGGCAGATCGCGACGGGCACATCTGGTATGACGGCAAGCTGGTGCCCTGGCGCGACGCGAATACCCACGTGCTGACCCACTCGCTGCATTACGGACTCGCGGTGTTCGAAGGGTTGCGCGCCTACCATACGAGCCGCGGCACAGCGATTTTCCGCCTCAAGGAACATACCGAACGGCTGTTCAACTCCGCGCACATCTACATGATGAAAATCCCGTACGACCGGGAAACCATCATGGCGGCGCACAAGGAAGTCGTGCGCGCGAACAAGCTCGAATCCTGTTACATCCGGCCGATCGCGTTCTACGGCTCCGAAAAAATGGGCGTGTCACCCAAAGGCGCGACGGTGCACGTCGCCATCGCCGCGTGGCCGTGGGGCGCTTACCTGGGACCTGAGGCGCTGGAAAAAGGCATCCGCGTGAAGACGTCTTCGTTCGCGCGCCATCACGTCAACGTTTCCATGTGTCGCGCGAAGTATTCGGGCACCTACGCGAATTCCATACTGGCGAATCTCGAGGCGACCGAACACGGTTACGATGAAGGGTTGCTGCTAGACGTCGACGGTTTCGTGGCCGAGGGTTCCGGCGAAAACCTGTTCATGGTCAAGGACGGCGAGATTTTCGAACCGGAACTCACGAGCGCGCTGATCGGCATCACGCGCCGCTCGATCATCGCGCTGGCAGAAGAAATGGGCTACAAGGTTTCCGCCCGCCGCATCACGCGCGATGATCTGTACATCGCGGACGAAGCGTTTTTCACCGGCACCGCGGCAGAAGTCACGCCGATCCGCGAGGTCGACAGCCGCGTCATCGGTTCCGGCAGGACGGGCCCCATCACGGCCAAGCTGCAAAAAGGTTTCTTCGATATCGTCAACGGCAAAAATGATAAATACCGCGACTGGCTCGCGCCGGTCGCCGCGTGAGGCGCCATGAACCAGACTGACAACAAGCAACGCCACATCGAAATCACCGCGGCCGACCTGCCGCTGCACTGCCCCACGCCGGCGATGCTGCTGTGGAACGCGCATCCGCGGGTATTTCTGCCGATCGAGAAAACCGGCGCCGCGCTGTGCCCTTACTGCGGCACGCAATATACGCTCAAGGGCGGCGCTACCGCCGGCCATTAGCCGGCTGAGGATGAAGGATGAGGGATGCGGGATGAAAGTGCGCGCAACGCGCGCTGAAGATTTCCTTCCGCCTTCATCCTTCATCCTTCATCCTTCATGACGAGGATCCTCGTCATAGCCCCATCCTGGGTTGGCGACGCCGTACTCGCGCAACCCTTGTTTGCGCGACTGCATGATCGCCACCGCGGCCTCGAACTCGACGTGCTCGCGCCTCCGTGGACACACGCGCTGTTCTCGCGCATGCGCGAAGTGCATTCCGTGCTGGCGAGCCCGTTCGGGCACGGCGAACTGGCGCTCGCAAGACGTTACCGCCTCGCACGCGAACTCAGGCGACACCGGTATGACCAGGCGATCGTGCTGCCCAACTCGTTCAAGTCCGCGCTGATTCCACGGTTCGCGGGCATTCCGCTGCGCACAGGCTTCGTCGGCGAAGCGCGAACGGTTTTACTCAACGATGCGCGGCGTCTCGACAAGAACGTCTTGCCATTGATGGTCGAGCGTTTTGCCGCACTTGCCGAACCGCCGGGCCGCGACTTGCCGCGCCCGCTGCCGCCGGCGCGGCTGGCGATCGACGCGACGCAACGCACCGCCACTCTCGCCCGTCTCGGCCTGACCCTGCAAAGTCCGGTCGCCGTGTTGTGCCACGGCGCGGAATACGGCCCGGCCAAACGCTGGCCCGCGGAATATTTCGCGGAACTTGCACGCAGACTCGTCGACGCCGGTTACGACGTGTGGCTGGCAGGATCCGCGAAGGATGCTGAAATAGGCGAAGAGATCGTGCGCGTGAGCGAGCGGCCCTGCGTTAATTTGAGCGGGAGGACGACGCTCGCCGAAGCCATCGATCTCATGTCGTGCGCAGCCATCGTGGTCAGCAACGATTCGGGGCTGATGCACGTCGCGGCCGCCCTCGCCAAACCGTTGATCGCAATCTTCGGTTCGAGCAGCCCCGCCTTCACTCCGCCCGACTCGCCGGACGCCCAAATCGTCAGGCTCGATCTGCCGTGCAGTCCGTGCTTCGAGCGCGTGTGCCCGCTCGGCCACTTCAACTGCATGCTTCAACTGAAACCCGACCTCGTCTGGGACCGCATCGATTTTGCTAAAATCAAGCCGCTATGAAGCGCACGCTGTTCACCACGCCGCAGGACGCCGAGTCGGCATTTTACGAGGCGTTCGAAAAAGGCGACCTCGAAGCGATGATGAACGTGTGGGCTGATGACGACGACATCGTGTGTGTGCATCCGGGCGGCCAGCGGCTCGCCGGCACCGAGCAAATCCGCGAAGCGTGGCGCCAGATATTCGCGGCCGGCCAGACGTTGCGGTTCCGGCTCCGTCAACAGCACGCTTTGAACGGCATGACGCTGGTCGTGCACAGCGTTTACGAACAGATCACCTCCGCTGGCGAAGCGCGCACGCGCCAGCCCGCGATCGCGACCAACGTGTACATGCGCACGGAAAACGGCTGGCGCATGGTCGTGCACCATGCATCGCCCGCGCCCCCCACGCCCGAGACCGAAGGCAAACGCGCGCCCAAGACGCTGCATTAAACGCCCGCTGACGGTATAATCATGCAGTCCCGTTCTGAACGAAACCAACCGGCGCGATCTCCCGTGCACGCATGAAGGCGCGCGGCATCCGCCGCCGGGCATTTCGGCCCAGAATTCCAACTGAAACTCACACCGAGGAAAGCAATGAGCACTGTCGACTTTGGCAATCCGGACGTAATTGTAATTGGTGCGGGCAATGCGGCATGTTGCGCGGCACTCGCGGCGCGTGAATCCGGCGCCAAGGTGATCATGCTCGAAGCGGCCCCGCTCGACGATTGCGGCGGCAACAGCCGCTATACCGCCGGGGCCGTGCGCATCGTGTTCAACGGCGTCGACGATCTCGTCCAGCTTTACGACATTACGGACGACGAGCGGAAAAACTCGGATTTCGGCACCTACACCGAGGAGCAGTACTTCGACGACATGGGCCGCATCACGAACTTCCGCACCGATCCCGACCTGTGCGAGATCCTCGTCAAGCGAAGTTTCGAAACCATGGTGTGGATGCGCAAGAAAGGCGTCAAGTTTCAGGCACCGTACGGGCGCCAGGCCTTCAAGGTCGACGGCCGTTTCAAATTCTGGGGCGGCCTGGCGTGCGAGACCTGGGGCGGCGGGCCGGGGCTCATCGAGCTCGAGCACAAAGCCTGCGCACGCGAAGGCATCCCGATTCACTACGAAACGCCGGCCCTCGGCCTGATCACCGACGACAGCGGAGTCAAAGGCGTGCGCGCGCGCAGCCTGGGGCGCACGGTGGAAATTCGCGCCAAAGCGGTCGTCCTCGCCTGCGGCGGTTTCGAATCGAACGCCGAAATGCGCGCGCGCTACCTGGGACCCAACTGGGATCTCGCCAAGGTGCGCGGCACGCGCTACAACACCGGCGCCGGCATCAATGCCGCGCTAGCAGCAGGCGCGCTGCCCTACGGACACTGGTCGGGCTGCCATGCGGTGGGCTGGGACCAGAACGCGCCGCCCTTCGGCGATCTCGCGGTGGGCGACAATTTCCAGAAGCACAGTTATCCGCTCGGCATCATGGTCAACGCGAACGGCGAGCGCTTTGTCGACGAGGGCGCGGATTTCCGCAATTACACCTATGCCAAATACGGCAAGGTGATCATGGACCAGCCGAACATGTTCGCATGGCAGATCTTCGACAAGAAGCTGCTGCACATGCTGCGCGACGAGTACCGGATCAAGCAGATGACGAAAGTCACCGCCAACACGCTCGAGGAACTCGTCACCAAGCTCGAAGGCGTCGACGCCAAGCGCTGCCTCGAAACGCTCAAGGCCTACAACAAGGCGGTGCAGACCGATGTTCCGTTCAACCCCGCGATCAAGGACGGGCGCGGCACGGTCGGTCTCGCGGTGCCGAAAACGAACTGGGCCAACGTGCTCGACACGCCGCCGTATGAAGCGTACGCGATTACCTGCGGCGTGACCTTCACGTTCGGCGGCGTCAAGATCGACCCCGTCAACGGCCAGGTCGAAGACGTCGCCGGCAAGCCGATTCCCGGACTGTTCGCAGCGGGCGAACTCGTGGGCGGGCTGTTCTATCACAACTACGCCGGCGGCAGCGGCCTCGTGTCGGGATCGGTGTTCGGCAAAATGGCCGGCACCGGTGCTGCCGC
>CAZEAX010000171.1:0-9414 GCA_964510405.1 uncultured Streptomyces sp.
CTTGAGATTGTGCCCTTCCAGCGCGTGGCCCGGGCGCGATATCAGGCCGGTCCAGCGGTCGAGATCATAACGCGGACTGAAACCTTCGCGCGAAACAAGCGCTACGCCTTCAACCACCGCGCCGAACGCGCGCCTGACCTTGATGAGCGGCGCTTTCGCGCGCGCGCCTGTCACCGGTCCTCCCCGGTCAGCGCGATGCGCACGCAGTCGTCGGTCCGCCGCAATATCGTATTGAACTTGTGCGCGCCGATGATATTGGCGAGCTTGGCTGAATTGGTAACGAGATTGCTCCAGCCGTTTTGCACCCGCATCTGGCCGATGTTCTGCAGGATATAAAAACACACGCCTTCGAGCACGATGCCGCCGGCGGCTTCGATCGAGTCCAGGTAGCCGAGCGAGCGAGCGGCGCTTTTGACGCCATTGCTGGTCGTCACGAACAGATGGCTGCCCGGTTTGACTTTTTTACCCGCCAGGAGCTGCGCGAGATTTTTCATTTCGAAAAGCGATTGTTGGGGACCGGAGAACACCACGAGGTTCAAGGGATTATTCTTGGCGTTGTAACCCGCATAAACGTGCTTGATATCGCGATTGGTAATTGTCGTGACTGAGCCGGGTTTACCGCCGCCGAACGCGGCCTTCAACGTCGGCGCTTCAGGCGTCACGCCGACCATGTGGAACATGCCCATGGAACCGTAGCTCGCAAGTGACGCGCCCAGATGCTTCAATTGGTCGGAGGTCGGGGGCCGCTTGATGCCGTTGAAAACAGGTACCGCGAAATAATCCTGGTTCGCTTCGCCGACCAGTTTGCCGAGCGCACCCCAGTCGGCGTAGTCCACGAGATCGGCTTTGACATTGACCAGCAACGTGCCTTTGCGGTGGGCGTCGAGCTGGAAACCATACTCGGCGACGCGTCCGGTGATGCCTGCGGCAAGCGCGGCCGGGCCGGCCTCGAAGTTGGAACGCGCGCCGAACACCGAGTTCGCGTAAATCACAGTACCGGTGTCGCCCCAGGCCACGCGTTCGCCCTGGTGCGGCTGGTACAACGTCTGGTAATTGATGCAGGTGTCGGCCGTGATTACGTCCATCTTGCGCAAATACGCGATGAGCTGGCGTTCTTTCGCGGCCTCATCCGGATTCTGCTTGAGCTTGGCGACATAGTCGAAATCGATGCAGCGTGCATTGGTGGTGGTGGGCACCGCGCAGTGCGCACCGGCATCGCTCATGCGTTCGAGGAACGCTTTGCCGCTGTCCCCCATCACCTCGATGTCGCCCATCATGTGCACGTTCGACACCGGCACGAGCCGTTTCGCGCCGAAAAATTTACCGACTTCGATCTGCAGCTCAATCGCCTCCTTGACTGCCGCGCCCCGTTCGCCGCGCAACATTTTCTTTTCGTCCGGAGTGAGCTGCATGAGGATCCCTCGCCGTCTTGCGGGAAGCGGAGAAAAAATTGCCCCGGAGGTCGTCCGGGGCAATATTCAAAACTGAAAAACTACGTGGCGGCTCTGCTCAATCCGCGCTTTCGTAAACTACCTCGGCGCGTTTCTTGCGAACCTGCGGCGCGACGATGATAACCAGCAGGAATAGCGCGACGATCAACATGCCGCAGCTGATCGGACGCGTGAAGAACACCGTCGCATCGCCGCGCGAAATCAGCATGGCGCGGCGCAGGTTTTCTTCCATCAGCGGCCCGAGCACAAAGCCCAGCAGCAGCGGGCCCGGTTCGCAACCCCACTTGTTGGAGAAATATCCGAAGAACCCGAACAGGCCGGCGAGATAGACTTCTGCCGGGCTGTTGTTCACGCTGAACGCGCCGATGCAGCAGAACAGGATGATGCCGGGGAACAGTACGCGATAGGGAATCTTCAGGAACTGCACCCACATGCCGATCAGCGGCAGGTTCAGAATCACCAGCATCAGGTTGCCGACCCACATAGACGCGATCATGCCCCAGAACAAATCGGGCTTCTGCGTCATCACCTGCGGACCCGGGGCTATGCCCTGGATCGTCATGGCGCCGACCATCAACGCCATCACCGCGCCGGTCGGAATACCGAGCGTCAGCAGCGGAATAAACGAGGTTTGAGCGGCGGCATTGTTGGCCGATTCGGGACCGGCGACGCCTTCGATCGCGCCCTTGCCGAAACGAGACGGGTCTTTGGCCAGCTTCTTCTCGAGCGTATACGACGAGAACGACGCGATAACCGTGTGCGATCCGGGCAGGATGCCGAAGATCGTGCCGAGTGCCGTGCCGCGCACGATCGGTCCGAACGACATTTTAAGATCGGTCCATGACGGCATCAGACTGCCGACCTTGGAGGTATTGACTTCGCGCTCTTCGCCTTCCTCGAGGTTGGAGATGATTTCGCCGAAACCGAACATGCCCATCGCGACGGAAACGAAGCCGATGCCGTCCGACAGTTCCGAAATCCCGAAGCTGTAACGCGCGATGCCAGAGTTGACGTCGGTGCCGACGATGCCGAGCAGCAGCCCGACCAATATCATGCATACCGCCTTGATCAACGAGCCGTGCGCCAGCACGACGGCGGAAACGAGGCCCAGCACCATCATCGAAAAGTATTCGGCCGCGCCGAATTCGAACGCCAGTTCCGCGAGCGGCGGGCCGAACAGTGCAATCAGGATGGTGCCGACGCAGCCGGCGAAGAACGAGCCGAGCGCCGCGATTGCAAGCGCGGGTCCCGCGCGGCCCTGTCGCCCCATCTGGTAGCCGTCGATACATGTAACCACCGACGAAGATTCGCCCGGCAGGTTAACCAGAATCGCCGTGGTCGATCCGCCGTAGCTCGCGCCGTAATAAATACCGGCCAGCATGATCAGCGCCGGCGTCGGCGGCAGGTTGAAGGTAATCGGCAACAACATCGCGATCGTCGCCACCGGGCCGATACCCGGCAACACGCCGATCAGGGTGCCAAGAAAGCAACCGATGAAGCAATACATCAAATTTTGCAGGCTCAGCGCGACACTGAAACCGAGGCTCAAATGCTGGATAAGTTCTGTCATGGTGCGCTCCGTTATTTCGTGTCAGTCGCTCAAGACCAGGGAAAAAGCTTGAACGGCAGGCCAAGAGCCTTGTCAAAAACCGCCCACACAGTCACCGACATCAGGACCGACGATATGATCGCTTCTTTCCATCTAAAGTCATGGCCGCCCAGAGCGCTCAGAATAATCTGCACGACAGTTGCCGTGATCAGGCCGCCAGTATTGATGAGCGCGGCAAACGCCGTCACCGAACCGATCACCATGATCACCGGCCGCCACGCCGTGCGGGTCGGCTCTTCGTCTTCTTCCAGGAATGACATGACAAACACGAAGAGTCCCAAAAGAACCGTGCCCCAGCCGAGTATGCTGGGAAAGTAGGCCGGTCCCATCCTGACCGCGGTGCCCATCGGATACTGGGTTGCGCCGATGCCGAACAAGGCGCCGATGCCGATAAACATCAACCCGGCACTAAAGTCTTTCATGCTCCGGATTTTCAATGCCATTTAGAACCCCTCCAAAATGATGAAAACTGATTGTTCGCCGTGCTTGAAATCGCTTGCCGGCCAGCGTAACGGCGCATGATAACCGGTTTCTTGGCGGCTAGCCACAACCGCACCACGCCGAAACTCGGGGCACTGTTTATGGGCAGCCGGATAGGAGTCTAGGCGGCCAGTACTTCCTTTTCCTTTTCCATTTCCGCACGGTAGCGGCCAGAACATGCCGCACTATTCATTTTAGCGCGGTGAAAAAGCGCCTTTTGTGCCGCTGGCACACTTGCGGACTGGCCTTTCCATGCTTTCAACGCCGGCGCCTGCAACGCCCTGCCATACGAGAACGACAACGGCCACGACAACTCGGCCCCGCCGGCGTTCATTGCACTCAGGTGTGCGGTGGCCATTTCGTCGCTTTGGCCGCCGGACAGGAACACGATACCGGGCACGGCCGAGGGCACGGTACGTTTCAAACACTGCACCGTGGCATCCGCTACTTGCTGCACACCGGCTTGCTGCGCGCACTCTTTGCCGGAAATCACCATGCTGGCTTTCAACACGAGATGCTCCGCGTGAACGCGCTGTTGATAAAGTGCTCTGAACAAAGCATGCAGCGTATTTTCTGTAACATCGAAGCAACGCTCGAGCGTATGTGCGCCGTCCATGATCACTTCGGGTTCGACGATCGGCACGATGCCCGCTTCCTGGCACAGCGCGGCGTAGCGGGCGAGTGCATGCGCATTCGCGTCTATGCAATATTGACTCGGTATGTCATTGCCGATATTGATAACCGCGCGCCATTTGGCAAAAGTTGCGCCGAGTTTCTTGTATTCAGCAAGACGTTCGCGCAGACCGTCAAGGCCTTCGGTAACCTGCTCGCCCGCAGCGCCCGCCAGAGCTTTCGAACCGGCATCGACCTTGATGCCCGCCAGAATTCCCGATTTCTTCATCGCGTCCGGAAACGGCATGCCCGCCTTGGTCGCCTGCTTGATGGTTTCATCGTACAGGATCATGCCGCTGATGAACTGCGAAAGACCGCCCGCGGTAATCAACAAGTCGCGGTAGGCGCGACGGTTCTCGACGTTCGATTCGATCCCTATGGCGTCAAACCGCTTCTTGATAGTGCTGCCCGATTCGTCAATGGCAAGTATGCCTTTGCCCGGGGCGACCATGGCCGCCGCGGTTGCCGCGAGTTCACGCTCAAACATGCATACCTCCTGAAACTGGCCGACGCGCGCCGTGAAAACCGGAAATTGACGCGTTGAAAGGGTTGATATTCTACCCTCAGGAAATGCGGTTGACTACGCTGAAACCCATCGCGTCACCGCGCATCGAGTCGCGCGAGTTTAGCGATGCCCGCTTACGCCGAACTTACATATCTTGAATATCTCAGGAATGAGATGCTCGCCCTGGCATTTTGGCTGCCGCCGCTGCGCTTAACTTGCCAAGCAAGTTAGCCTTTGCCGAAATCGCCCGTCGACCATCATCACGAATGCCGATGCTCGCCGACTTTGACGATTTTCATGGTGTTCGTGCCGCCGGCCTTGCCGAACGGCTCGCCGATCGTGAGTATCATGTAATCGCCGGGATTGACGGCGCCGCGTTTCAGGAGCTCGTCCTCTGCCATGTTGAGCGCGCGTTCGGGGTCGCGCGCGCCCTTGAACTTGACCGGATACACGCCGCGAAACAGCGTGACGCGCCGACGCGTCTCGACCACTGATGACAGCGCATAAATCGGCACGCTCGAATTCATGCGCGACATCAGCAGCACGGTTTTGCCGCTTTGCGTCATCGCCGCGATCGCTTTGATCGACAGGCTATTGGCGGTAAAAATCGTGGCCCGCGCAACCGCTTCTTCGACGGTTTCCGGTCCCCCGGTGCGCCGGCGTTCCGCGATAAATGCATCTTCTTTTTCCGCCTCGAGGCACACGCGCGCCATCGCGGCGACTGTTTCGACCGGAAACTTGCCAGCCGCGGTTTCTGCCGACAGCATGACCGCATCGGTGCCGTCGAGTACCGCGTTGGCGACGTCGGACACTTCCGCGCGCGTCGGAATCGGATTGTTGATCATGGACTCCATCATCTGGGTCGCCGTGATCACCAGCTTGTTGCGTTCGCGCGCCATGCGGATCATGCGCTTTTGCAAGGCGGGCACTACCGCGTCACCGACCTCGACCGCAAGGTCGCCGCGCGCGACCATGATCGAATCCGAGGCGTCGACAATTTCTTCCAGTGCGGGAATCGCCTCGGCGCGTTCGATCTTGGCGCACATCAACGCCTTGCCGCCGGCTTTTATCATCAGGTCCCGCGCCCACTGGATATCGGCGCCCGAGCGCGGAAACGACACCGCAAGGTAATCCGCCTTCAACTGCGCCGCGGTCTTGATGTCCTGCATGTCTTTTTCCGTCAGCGCCGGCGCCGTGAGACCGCCGCCTTTGCGGTTGATGCCCTTGTTGTTCGAAAGCTGACCGCCTTGCTCGACCAGGCAAAAAATGCGCGAGCCCTTGACCGCGGTCACCGCGAGCACGATGCGGCCGTCGTCGAGCAGCAGCGTATCGCCGCTCGACACGTCCTGCGGCAGATTTTTGTAATCGAGGCCGACGCGCGTCGCGTCGCCGATTTTGCATTCGGCATCGAGCACGAACTTGTCGCCGCTGCTCAACACGATGCGATCGTGCTCGAAACGGCCGATGCGGATTTTCGGGCCCTGCAAATCCACCAGCACGCCAACCGAGCGGCCGGCTTTGCGCGCCAGCTCGCGCACCAGCTCGACGCGCGCGCCATGCTCCTTGGCCGTGCCGTGAGAAAAATTCATCCGCACGACGTCGAGCCCGGCCTCGATCATGCGGGCGAGCGTCTTCTTGTCGCTTGAGGCGGGGCCCAGCGTGGCAACGATTTTAGTGCGGCGGGGCATAGGAGATCGCGCGTTTCAAGGATGGAAAGTGACTGACAGCGTAACCGGAATTGCGTCTGGCCTCAAATCCAGCGCTTAAACTTTGCGGGCGCGCTGCTCGAGAATTTCAATGGCTGGCAGCTTCTTGCCTTCGAGGAATTCGAGGAATGCCCCGCCGCCGGTCGACATATAGGAAACCTTGTCGGCGATTCTGTATTTGGCGATCGCGGCAAGCGTGTCGCCGCCGCCGGCGATCGAGAATGCTTTCGACTCGGCAATTGCGCGCGCAATGCGCGCGGTCCCCGCGCCGAACTGGTCGAACTCGAACACACCGACCGGACCGTTCCAGATAACGGTACCGGCCCGGACAATCATCCCGGCCAGCAATTCCGCAGTCTGCGGACCAATATCGAGAATCATGTCGTCGGCACCGACCGCGTCGGCGGCGACGAGATTGGCGCGTGCTCGCGCGGACAGCTCGGCCGCCACCACCACGTCGACCGGCAGCGGGACCTGCGCGCTGCGCGCTTTCATGTAATCGATAATAGCTTGCGCCTCGCCGATCAGGCCGGGCTCCGCGAGCGATTTGCCCACCCGCTGGCCCACGGCGAGCATGAATGTATTGGCGATACCGCCGCCTACGATCAGCTGGTCGACTTTTTCCGCGAGCGATTTAAGTATCGTCAGCTTGGTCGAGACTTTGGACCCTGCGACGATTGCAACCAGCGGATGCGCCGGCTCGCGCAACGCTTTGCCGAGCGCGTCGAGCTCGGCGGCCATCAAGGGTCCCGCACACGCAATCGGGGCGAACTTGGCGATACCGTGCGTGGTCGCCTCCGCGCGGTGCGCGGTGCCGAACGCATCATTCACATAGACGTCGCACAATGCCGCCATCTTCTTCGCCAGCGCGTCGTCGTTTTTCTTTTCACCCTTGTTGAATCGGCAGTTCTCGAGCATCACCACGTTGCCAGGCTTGACGTCGACGCCGCCGATCCAGTCGCGCTTGAGTGGAACCGGCACTTTCAGCAACTCGCTCAAGCGCTGCGCGATCGGGTCCAGTGAGTCCGCCGGATCAAATTCACCCTCGGTCGGGCGGCCGAGATGCGAAGTCACCATGACGGCCGCGCCCGCATGGAGCGCGTACTGGATCGCCGGCACAGACGCACGGATCCGCGTGTCGTCGGTGATTTTTCCCGCGTCGTCCTGCGGGACGTTGAGATCCGCGCGTATTAACACCCGCTTGCCAGCGAGGTCCACGTCCTCCATCTTGATTACGCTCACGGGGAACGCCGGTGATGCCGTTATTTCGCGACCACGCGTACCATTTCGAGCACCTTGCAGGAATAGCCCCATTCATTGTCGTACCAGGAAACGACTTTCACGAAAGTGCTGTCGAGTGCGATTCCTGCCTCCGCGTCGAACACCGACGTGCAAACTTCGTCGCGGAAATCAGTCGACACAACCTTTTCCTCGGTGTAGCCGAGGACGCCTTTCATGGCGCCTTGCGATTCCGCCTTCATCTTCGCGCAAATTTCCGCGTAGGTGGCCGGCTTGTTGAGTTCCACGGTGAGGTCAACGACGGAAACATCGGACGTCGGCACGCGGAACGACATGCCGGTCAGTTTCTTGTTGAGTTCGGGAATCACCACGCCGACGGCCTTGGCCGCGCCGGTCGACGACGGAATAATGTTTTCCAGGATGCCGCGGCCGCCGCGCCAATCCTTGTTGGAGGGGCCGTCCACCGTTTTTTGCGTCGCCGTCGCCGCGTGCACGGTCGTCATGAGACCGCGCTTGATACCCCAGGTATCGTTGAGCACCTTCGCCACCGGGGCCAGACAGTTCGTGGTGCAGGATGCGTTCGAGATGATTGCCTGTCCTTTGTACGTCTTGTCGTTCACGCCGAACACGAACATCGGGGTGTCGTCTTTGGACGGCGCGGACATGATCACTTTCTTTGCGCCCGCCGCCAGATGTTTCTCGCAGGTTTCCTTGGTCAGGAAAAGGCCCGTCGATTCGACGACGACATCGGCGCTGACATCGCCCCACTTCAGCTGCGTAGGGTCTTTTTCGGCGGTTAGGCGTACGCGCTTGCCGTTGACAACCAGAGTTTTGCCATCCACGCCGATGTCACCCTTGAACCGGCCGTGCACTGAGTCGTAACGCAGCATGTACGCCAGGTAATCCGGTTCGAGCAGATCGTTGATTCCCACGATCTCGATGTCCGGAAAGTGCTGCACCGCTGCGCGGAACACCATCCGACCGATTCGTCCAAATCCATTGATGCCTACCTTGATTGTCATGTCTTTCTCCAGAATGTCGCGCTAATGCAGACGATGCCTTATTGCAAACCTTTTACCACCGAGACCACGTTGTCTACGGTGAAACCGAAATATTTGAACAGCTCGCCGGCGGGCGCCGATTCGCCGAAGCGATCGATGCCAACGACGGCACCCGCGCGCGAGTCCGCCGCTCCGACGTACTTGCGCCAGCCATCGGTGACGCCGGCCTCGACGGCGACGCGCGGAATGCCGTGCGGCAATACCGACGCGCGGTACACCGCATCCTGCGCATCGAATGCCGAAGTGCAAGGCATCGACACGACGCGCACGCTGACGCCCTCTTTTTGCAGGGCTTCGCGCGCCGCCATCGCGAGCGGAACTTCCGAGCCGGTGGCGATGATCACCGCGCGCGGCTTGCCGCCTTCGGCATCCGCCAGCACGTAGCCGCCGCGCGCGATTGCCGCGATCTGTTTCGCATCGCGTTTTTGAAATGCGACGTTCTGGCGCGACAGGATGAAAGTCGTCGGCCCAACCTTGCGTTGCAGCGCTGCGCCCCAGGCGACCGCGCATTCCACCGTGTCGCACGGCCGCCAGACGGCCATATTGGGAATCAGCCGCAGGCTGGCAGTCTGCTCGATGGCTTGATGGGTCGGGCCGTCTTCGCCGAGACCAATCGAGTCGTGGGTAAACACGAATATATTGCGCAATTTCATCAGCGCGGCCATGCGCAACGCATTGCGCGAATAATCGG
>CAZEAX010000172.1:0-9400 GCA_964510405.1 uncultured Streptomyces sp.
TCGATGTAGTTGGTCGGCATTATCAGCTTCGCGACCTGTTCATCATCGGCAAGGGCCGGCATCGCGTACATCGCGACCAGTACTCCCTGGACCGCCAGTGTCAGTGCCCGTACTTTCATGTTCGCAGTGCAAGTTTTCATCACGATCTCCAAGAATTACCGCTGCAAGTAGCCGCCACTGGGGCTGTTCGAGCCATGGATCTGGCTATGGCAATTGAGGCAGGCGCGACCCGTAAAACTCGAGCTCGGATTAACGATGCTGCTAAGTCCGCCCCCAATGCCAGCTGAGTTCGGACCTCCCGGGGAATCGCTCGCATGGGGGCCGTCATGGCACGACTGGCACAGGAACGGGCTGCGCGAGATCATCATCGGCGAAAGGTTGGAACCGTGCGGCGCGTGGCAGTACGCGCAGTTCTCCACGACCGGCTGGTGTTCGAACAGGAACGGGCCGCGCTTTTCCGCATGGCATTGCCAGCAGGTCTCTACGATCGAATTCTTCTTCACCATGCTCGGACCGACACCGCCATGGGGATTGTGGCAATCCGCGCAGACGACTTTGCCTTCCTGGATGGGGTGGGTCGAAATCTTGAGACTGGCCGCGCGCTGCTCTTTGTGGCAGGTGAAGCAGACCTGGTTTTGCGTTTTCTTGGCCAGCACCGGGTCTACCGGCGTATGCACTTTGTGACAGTCGTTGCAGGCTACCTGATTGTTCGGGTGCATGCTGCCGTCCCAGCGGGCGCGCGCGGTGCCTTTGTGGCAGGTCAGGCACTGCGCGGAACGCGTGCGGTCGTCGCTGACCTTGAACGGGCCTTTTTTGAATACGACGTCCGGCGGCGTGCCCGGTCCCTTGGTCAGGTGACCTTCGCTCATGCCGTGGCAGCTTTGGCAGCTGGGGGTTCGCGGATCTCCGGTCACGCCCATCTTGGTCTGATAGATTGACAACACCGGGGTACGCCACGATTCGTTGTGGCAGACGGTGCACATCTTGTCGCGTTCGGGCAGCTTGATTCCCTCAGCGGGAGCGTCGGCGGCCCACATCGGGCTGGCAATGCCGAAGCCGAAAATGAAGGCACACCAGAGGATTGTTCGTTGCAAGCGCTTCATTGATTGTCCCTTTCCATGCTCGTTCGAATACTTCGGCTTCACGGTTGAACCTTCCCTTGGGCGACTTTCAAAGCTGTATTTCCTCAAAAGCGCCTAAAACGCAGGTGCGACGAATGTTACGTAATGTTACGAATGGTTTGTTGACACAAATCAATCTCCATTGCTTTTCTCAAATATTGTTGCGCGCGCTTACCGCAGATCCTAATCGCGGCATATTTATCCGCGCATTTCTGTGGTTGCCATCGGCGGTTCTCTCGCGCTGTTCGCATGGCGCGCGCCGAAGGGGAGCGACTCGGAGCCGCTTTCGCCCTTATCGTGCGAATCGATGCTGCTCGCCAATAATACGTCGCTGAACGTGGCGGCGGTTCGATCCTGCTCGGCACGCTTTGCCCGCTGTTTCTCGATGTCTTGAACCTCGGCAAGATCTCGGCGGCCCCGCCTTATTTCGACGGCGTGTTCGCGCCGTTGATGACGCCGGAGGTTTTTTGATAGGGATCAGACCGGTTGCGCGCTGGAAAGAAGCGAGCGTGCCCGATCTTGCCACGCGACTGAAATGGGCTTTCGCGGTCAGCGTCGCGACTGCGCCGCACTTGGTGCCTGTGATCGGGGTTGCACGGCGCAGCGCAAAGACATAGGTCAATAGAATTTACAACCTGTTACGTCTTGCAATAGTTTGACGCAGATCAACTTTTCGTCGGTTAAATGCTGGTAACTTGCACAAAACTGGCATCGGAGGGTTCAGAGTGAGAGTAATTTTCGGAAAGTGCGGGTACACGGCAGCAGTTGCGTTGATTGTCGCAATCGCTGGATTCGCTTCTTCCACAGTGTCAGCCGCCGAAACCGCTGCTGCCCCGGTTCGCACCGTTGCGCCTGAAGCCGAGATCTGCAAAGGTTGTCACGAGCCGTACGTCGCAAGCTATCTAACCGCGAAACATGGCCAGCAGGGCAATCAAAAAGGGCCGGATTGTCAAACCTGTCATGCCAATGCGCTTGAGCACGCAAAAGCGGGCGGCGGCAAAGGCGTTGCCGGAATTTTTGGTTTTGGCAATAAATCGATTCCCGCCGAGCAAAAATCCGCTGTTTGTCTGACCTGCCATGCCGGCAACCGTCATCTCGCATTTTGGGCTTCCGGCAAGCACAAGAAAAATGATGTTTCATGCAACGATTGCCATTCCTTGCACGGTAAGCCCGGCCCTGGTTCGACGATCGCGCTGAAGCATCCGAATCCCACGATCAGCCCGTTTGAAACGACACAGCGTCAGCTGGAGTATGAAACTTGCACGGTTTGCCACAAGCAGATCCGTTCCCAGATCAACCGGACTTCGCACCACCCGATCATGGAGGGCAAGGTCAAGTGCACGAGCTGCCACAATCCGCACGGCGCGCTGTCGCCGGGCATGGTTAACGCCGAGTCGGTCAATGCGCTGTGCACGACCTGCCACGCCGACAAGCGCGGTCCGTTCATGTGGGAGCACCCGCCGGTCGAGGAAAATTGCATGACCTGCCACAACTCGCACGGCTCGACGCACACCAAGCTGCTGAACGAGAAGGTGCCGCAACTGTGCCAGGACTGCCACGACTGGTCTCAGCATCCGGGCACCGCGTATGCGGGGAATATCGGATTCAGCGGCACCGCCAATAGCCGGTTCATCGCGCGCTCCTGTGTGAACTGCCATAACGAAATTCATGGCAGCAACGCGGGTGCGAACAGAGGCAAGCACTTCGTCCGATAGGAGTTGAGAATGCAACGCAAACAAATCGTAATTCTGCTTGCTAACCTGCTGTGCATTACGTCCGTGGTCGCGGCGGACGACGATGACAAGTTCACATTGACCGGTTCGGTCGGCGTCGGTTTGCTTGGCAGTTCGGTGCAGTCCAAGGATGCATCAAAGCTCTATGAATACCGCGACCTCAACCAGGGGGTATCCGGCTCGTTCGATGTGCAGGGTCGCGGCACGCAATATTATTTGAATGCGTACGGCGAAAATCTCAACCGCGACGATCGCTACATCGACGTCAACGGCGGAAAGTACGGCGTTTTCAAATATCAGGTGTGGGACAACCAGCTTGCGCATAACTACGGGTTCAATCTGATCACCCCGTACAACGGAGTGGGTACGGCGAACCTCACGGCGACCGGCAATGCGGCCGGCTTCACGAATACGAACCCCGCCAACTGGAATTCGTTTAATCTTGGCTACAAGCGCGAGAACCGCGGGGGATTGTTTGAATTCTCGAATAATTCGCCCTGGTATGTGCGGGTCGATGCCAATCAGGTCATCACAAACGGCACCAAGCTGGTTGGCGCCGCGTTCTCGAATCCGGGCGGGCCGTTTGCCGATCTGGCGGCGCCGGTGGACTACAAAACGAATAATTTCGGCGGCGAAGGAGGGTATTCGTCCAAGCGCGGCCAATTCGCAGTCAGCTTCATGCACAGTCAGTTTTCCAATGCAAACCCGTACCTCAATTTCTCGGACGGCGCTTTTTCCAATGCCGGCGGGGCACCGTCGGATCGCATGACCCTGGTTCCCAACAGCTTGCAGAACAAATGGGGCGCCAACGGCATGTTGAAGGAACTGCCGTGGGGATCGACCCTGTCGGGTCGGATCAGCTATGCAACATTGACCAACGACGTGGATACAGAACAGCGTTACCTGAGTGCGGCGGGTCCGACGTTCACCAACATTCCGTCGAACGTGTCTACGTTTCACGGTGATATGGTGACCAAGACCGCGTCATTGTCGCTGACCTCCAACCCGACCAAGGCGCTCGACACGCGCATCTACTGGAACTGGAACCGCAAGGACAACAATTCGACGCCGATAAGCTTTACCACAGCCCTCAACACGTGCGGTACCGGCACGGGCACCACATGCTCGACCAGCCTGTTCAATTACAAAAAGGCCAATCTGGGCATCGATTTGGGCTATCGGCTGAATCCGAATAACAAGGTGTCAGGCGGATTCGACTGGGCGCAAACTGACCGAGTACGCGAGGACTTCACCCATACCGACGACAAGAAGATGTACGTCGAGCTCAGGAACAGCAGCCTGGAGACGGTCACGGGCCGGTTGAAGTACCAGTATTTGCAGCAACGCTCGTCGTTTACGCAGGCGATCCCGTCGATCACCAGCGCCACGGTCGAATATCTCAACCTCTTCGTCAAGCGTTTCGATTTGGCGAACGTCGATCAGAATCTCGTCAAGCTGGTTGCCGACTGGAACCCGCAGCCGGGACTGGATTTCGGCCTCGAAAACATTTACAAGCACAACAACTACGGGGACACAACGCTGGGACGTACCAAGGACCGCAGGGCGGAGATGTTCCTGAACGCCTCGTATGGCGATCCGAAGGTATTCAGGGTGACGGCCTTCGTCGATGCCGAGTTCATTAATTACGATTCATCGCATCGCGCGATTGCGGCGCCGTTTGTGGTCGGTTCGTTCGATCCGAACAGCGGCGTCCAAACCGCGGGAACCTATAACTGGAGTTCCAAAGTCACCGAGAGAAACTGGTCGATCGGTATGGGCGCGGACTGGCCGATCAGCGAGAACTCCATGCTCAAGGGCTCGCTGATATATTCCGTAACCGACGGCAACGACGACTTTGCGAGCCCGCTGCCGACTGCCGGCCTACAGCCGTTGCCGAATGTCGACAATACCCGCAAAGTGACGTTCAATGTGCGTGACGTGTATCAGTTCAGCAAGCAGATCGAGTTGACCGGCGGCGTCGCGTATGAACGCTACCGCTATGATGATGCGGCCTATGACAACTATCGCAATACAATCGGCGCGGGGACTGGCACAAGCTATTTGAGCGGTGCGTTTGCCCTCCAGAACTATACGACGACGATGGTATATTTGATGGGCAAGTACAAATTCTAAAGCGCGAATATCGCGCTGGTCCGCATCGTCGACTGACATCGGACGGTTTGATGGCGATGTCAACCGATATCGGGTCTGGCCGTTACCGATTGTGAAGGCGTAAGGCATGGATTTTCCGGTTTTTGATCGATGCACAAAATTGCTTACCAAGGAGATCGCATGAAATCGATGTCGCTGTTGGTGGTTGTAGCGGGCATGCTGCTCGCGGGGGCGGCTAACGCGCAGTCGGGTGCCGACCTTGCCAAGTCGAAAAACTGCATGAACTGTCACGAGCTGGACAAGAAGAAAGCCGGGCCGGCGTTCAAGGACGTCGCGGTCAAGTACAAGGACAATAAGGAAGCCGAAGCGACCCTCGTGGCCAAGCTCAAAGACGGCAAGGGCCATATGAAGATCGCCGCATCGGACGCCGAACTGAAAACGTTGGTTCAATACGTGCTGTCGCAGAAATAGAGCGGATCGTCTCATTCAAAAAAGCCGGCGAGCGCCGGCTTTTTTGTTGTTCACGTCCGGGGCGCCGACTTCCTGGGCCTTGATCTGTATCAATATGTGAGGGAGGTGTTGCTATACTCTCGCAGCCTGGCTCATGCGAATCCGGTAAAATGCGCGATTATTTCGCAAAGCCGGGTAATCGTGCCGCCAGCAGCGCAGGATCGACGCGCAATCTTAGCCCGTCGCGTTGACCGGACAGACGAGAACACCCTGAATACATGAAACCCCGACATAAACGCATGGCGATCATCGCGGCCGGCCTCGCCGCACTGGGGATTGCCGCGGCCCTGGTGCTGAATGCATTCCAGAGCAACCTCGTGTTTTTCTTCAGCCCGAGCCAGGTGCTCGCGAACGAGGCGCCGCGCGGCAAGGCGTTTCGCATCGGCGGGATGGTCGAGGCGGGCAGCCTGAAACGCGAGAATGACGGCCTGACGGTGCACTTCCGCGTCACCGACACCGCGAAAACCATTCCGGTGACCTATACGGGCATACTGCCCGACCTCTTCAAAGAGGGTAAAGGCGTCGTGGCGCAGGGTAAACTGTTGCCGGACGGCGAATTCCACGCGACCGAAGTGCTCGCGAAGCACGATGAAAACTACATGCCGCCCGACGCGAAACATGCGATCGAGCAGGCGCAAAAAGCGCAAAAAAGCGTGGTTACCCAGTAGAGGATGCGGACATGGTTCCCGAGATAGGCCAATTTGCATTGATCCTGGCGCTGTTGCTCGCGCTCACGCAGGGCGTGCTGCCGATAGTCGGCGCCGCGCGCGGCAATGTCGCCTGGATGGCGGTTGCGCGCCCCGCGGCGCAAGGGCAATTCACCTTCGTGGCGATCGCATTCGGCTGTCTCGCGTGGTCGTTCGTGCATAACGACTTCTCCGTGCTGAACGTCGCGACCAATTCCAATTCGCAGCTGCCGTTGCAATACAGGATCGCGGCGACCTGGGGCTCGCACGAAGGCTCGCTGCTGTTGTGGGTGCTGATGCTCAACGTGTGGACGGTTGCGGTGACGGTGTTCAGCCGCCATCTGCCCGAAGAGATGGTCGCGCGCGTGATCGGCGTGATGGGGCTCGTCAGCGTCGGTTTCATTTTGTTTTTGCTGCTGACGTCGAATCCGTTCGACCGCCTTTTTCCGGCGGCAGCGGACGGCCGCGACCTCAACCCGCTGCTGCAGGATCCCGGCATGGTGATCCATCCGCCGATGCTGTACATGGGCTATGTCGGATTTTCCGTCGCATTTGCGTTCGCCATTGCGGCGTTGATGGGCGGGCGGCTCGACGCGACGTGGGCGCGCTGGTCGCGTCCGTGGACGACGCTCGCGTGGTGTTTTCTGACGATCGGCATCATGCTCGGCAGCTGGTGGGCGTATTACGAGCTCGGCTGGGGCGGCTGGTGGTTCTGGGACCCCGTCGAGAACGCGTCTTTCATGCCATGGCTCGTAGGCACCGCGCTCATGCACTCGCTGGCAGTCACCGAAAAACGCGGCGGCTTCAAGAGCTGGACTGTAATGCTCGCGATTTGCGCGTTCAGTCTCAGCCTGCTCGGCACGTTTCTCGTGCGTTCCGGCGTGCTGACTTCCGTGCATGCGTTCGCGACCGATCCCAAGCGCGGCATATTCATACTGATATTTCTGTCGATCGTCATCGGCGGTTCTCTCGCGCTGTTCGCCTGGCGCGCGCCGAAGGTCGGGCTGGGCGGCGCTTTTTCTCTCGTCTCGCGCGAATCGATGCTGCTTGCCAACAACACGCTGCTCGTTGTCGCCGCGGGCTCGGTATTGCTGGGCACGCTTTATCCGCTGTTTCTCGATGCATTGAATCTCGGCAAAATCTCGGTGGGCCCGCCGTATTTCGACAGCGTGTTCGTGCCGTTGATGACGCCGGCGATTTTCCTGATGGGAATAGGCCCGCTCGCGCGCTGGAAAGATGCGAGCCTGCCCGACCTTGCCACGCGACTCAAATGGGCTTTCGCGGTCAGCGTCGCAACCGCGCTGGTGCTGCCGTTTGCGCTTGGTGCATGGTCGCCGTTCGTCAGTTTCGGCCTCGCGCTCGCGTTGTGGGTCGTCACGTCGACGGCGCTCAATCTGCAGACGCGGCTGGCGTCGCTGAGCGGCAGCCTCTACGCGCGTCTCGCGAGCCAGCCGCGCGGTTACTACGGTATGCTGATTGCGCACTGCGGAATTGCAGTATTCATCGTCGGTGTCACGCTGGTGAAGGGGTATGAGAGCGAGCGCGACGTGCGGATGGACATTGGCGACAGCATCGCGGTCGGCGGCTATGCATTCCGTTTCGACGGCGTGGAAAACGCGATCGGCCCCAACTATCGCGCTTCGCGCGGCAATGTCGCCGTCAGCCGCGACGGCAAAGAATTAATGGTTCTGCACCCCGAGAAACGTATCTACAACGCGCAGCAGATGCCGATGACCGAGGCCGCCATATCGACCGGACTGTTCGGCGATCTGTATGTTTCTCTGGGCGAACCGGTCGCCGACGGCGCGTGGAGCGTGCGTGTCTACCGCAAGCCGTTCGTGGTCTGGATCTGGGGGGGCTGCATCATAATGGCGCTGGGCGGCTTTGTCGCGCTCACCGACCGGCGTTATCGCAAAGTTGCGCGCCGCACCGCCGAAGCACCGCCGGCCGGTGCAAAGCAGCCGGTCCCCGGTTATTGAAATAGCATCATGAACCGTTATCTGATTCCGCTCGGGGTATTCCTGGTATTGGTCGTGTTTCTCGGCATTGGCCTCGGGCTTAATCCGCGCGAAGTGCCGTCGCCGCTGATCGGCAAACCGGCACCTGCATTCAAACTCGCCGAGTTGCACGAGAGCGGTAAAGTGCTGGGCAAGGAAGACATGCTGGGCAAGGTGTGGCTGCTTAACGTGTGGGCGTCGTGGTGCGTCTCGTGCCGTGAGGAACACCCGGTGCTGGTGGAATTCTCGAAGCGCAATGTGGTGCCGATCTACGGCCTTAACTACAAGGACCAGCGCGCCGAGGCGCTTGCATGGCTCAAGCAATTCGGCGATCCCTATACCGCGAGCATCGTGGACGGCGATGGCCGCGTCGGCATCGATTACGGCGTGTACGGCGTGCCCGAAACTTTCGTCATCGATAAAGCGGGCGTAATCCGCTACAAGCAAATCGGACCGGTGACGCCGGAAGCGCTCAAAGACAAAATCCTGCCCCTGGTGCAGCAGTTGCAGCAATCATGAGATCGCCCGGCGCAATGCTGTGGTTGTTGGCGCTGCTATGCCTGTCCGGGGCAGCCGGCGCGCAAACCGCGCAGCCGACCACCGACGACCCGGTGGCGAACAAGCGCGCGGTCTCGCTCGCCGAGGAATTGCGTTGTCTCGTGTGCCAAAACCAGACCATTGCGGACTCGCATGCCGAACTCGCGGTTGACTTGCGGCGCCAGATCCGCGAGCAGATCGCGCAGGGCAGGAGCGATTCGCAGATCATCGATTACATGGTCGATCGCTACGGCGACTTCGTGCTGTACCGGCCGCCATTGAAAGGAACGACGTTGTTCCTGTGGTTCGGCCCGCCGGCGCTGTTGCTATTGGGACTGGCTTTCCTGTTTTACTATCTTAAATCCCGCCGCCAGCGCGTCGACGAACAACAACTGTCGGCCAGCGAGCAGAAAGAAGCGCGAGCGCTGCTTGGCGGCGATAGCGAAGGTGAGCGTAAATGATGCAATTCGTGGTGATTGCCGCGGTTATGGCCGCAGTTGCATTGGCGTGGGTGCTGCCCGTGCTTCTGCGCCGCCGCGACACGGCCGTTACCGTCCAACAACGCACGTCCAATCTGGCTATCCTCAAGGACCAGTTGCGGGAACTCGAAGCGGACCTCGCCGCCGGCACGCTGCCGCAGCAACAGTACCAGCAGGCGCGGGAGGACCTGGAGCGTCGCGCGATTGAGGAAACGCGCGATGCTG
>CAZEAX010000173.1:0-9321 GCA_964510405.1 uncultured Streptomyces sp.
CTTGCGCACGTAAAGAAGGTCGCGCCGAAAGTCATGCTGGCCGCCGACAAAACGCAATGCGATCAGGACACGCTGCACGCGGTGATCATGAGCCGCTACGACGTGCTGACCCGCTATGCGCGTTCGGTCAGGCAAACCTGCGCCGATGAAATCGCGCACCTGAAGGCGCGCGCCGTGCGCGTCGACCGCTCGATGGTCAAGCGCTGGCTGCAGAACGACGAGAAAAAACTCTCCGCGCTCGAACTCGAGCGCATGAAGGAAGTCCTGAGCAACAGCCAGACACTGCACACGGTTTACTCGATGCGCCAGGAACTCACGTCGCTGTGGCAGCGCTCGACTGCCAACAAGGACGAACTGGTGCGCCAGCTCGAAGACTGGTGCCACCGCGCCGAAGCGAGCGGCATCATTGCGCTGCGCGACTTTTCCTTGCGCCTGCGCCGGTATCAACTCGCGCGCGCCTGAACACGTTCCGGCAGGACAATAAAAAAGCCCGCTAATGCGGGCTTTTTTATCTCTCCCGCGCATTGAATGGCGCTTTGCGTCCGTTCGTATGCGCGGAGATAAACCGGCGGCAATGCCGTCCGGATTTATCGCTATTTATTTGATTTTCGTTTCTTTGTAGATCACGTGCTTGCGGGCAACCGGATCGAATTTCCTGATCTCGAGCTTGTCCGGCGTGGTGCGCTTGTTCTTGTTGGTCGTGTAGAAATGGCCGGTTCCGGCCGTCGATTCGAGTTTGATTTTTTCACGCATGACTGTCTCCGTTAAATCTCGACGCCGCGCGCGCGCATTTCCGCGATCACGACATCGATACCCTTCTTGTCGATCGTGCGCAGGCCGTGCTGAGAAACGCGCATGCGGACCCAGCGGCTTTCGCTTTCGACCCAGAAACGGCGGTTTTGCAGGTTCGGCAGGAAACGGCGGCGCGTCTTGTTGTTCGCGTGCGAAACGTGGTTGCCCAACTGGGGCTTCTTGCCTGTGATGTCACATACGCGTGCCATGGTGCAACTCCAAGAATTCGGAAGAGGCGCGATTCTACACTATTTTTAAGGTTTGCCCAAGCCCAATTGAGGATTTAGGCCGCGGGAAATCAATAACTTAGGACACCCGCCTCGGACAACTATCCTGCTTCCAATACCGCCGGCTAGAGCAACCCTCTTTCCGCAAACGACAAGACGCCGCTGCCGGCGACGATGAAATGGTCGAGCACGCGCACGTCAACGAGTGCAAGCGACTGTTTTAAAGCCTGAGTCAGTGTTTCGTCGGCATGACTGGGCTCGGCGACGCCCGACGGATGGTTGTGCGCAAAGATGACGGCACCGGCATTGTGGTGCAGCGCGCGTTTCACGACTTCGCGCGGATAGACGCTCGTCTGGGTCAACGTGCCGCGAAACAATTCCTCGCTGCCGATCACACGGTTTTGCGCGTCGAGAAACAACACGACGAACACTTCGTGCGGCAAAGCCTGCAATTTCATGCGCAGATAGTCGCGCACTGCGGAAGGTGAATTGAGCGCATTGCCGGTGGCAAGCTTTTCTCTCAGCGCGCGGCGCGCGATTTCCATCACCGCCTGCAATTGCGCGTACTTGGCTTGCCCCATGCCAGGCAGTTCGCAAATGTCGCGCTCGCTTCCTGTACAAAGCGCCGATAACGAGCCGCTGCGCGTAAGCAGTTCGCGCGCGAGATCGACCGCGCTTTTGCCGCTGATTCCCGTGCGCAGGAAAATCGCCAGTAGCTCGGCGTCCGACAATGCGTCGGCGCCCTTGCTCAACAACTTCTCGCGCGGCCGGTCGTCCACCGGCCAATCCGTGATCGCCACAGCGTTCTCCCGCACTGTCCTGACAATAAATTCAACGCCGCACGCCCGCCGCGGTAGCTAGTCCTTAGGTCATAACCGGTGATTTCGGGCGCGACGCATGGTTTGTGCGTCGCGCAATATGGTTTACACTCTTGCGCTCGTCATACGGAAACGGCTGAATCGATAGTGGAAATGCGCCAAAAACGGATCGTGCTGGGCGTGACCGGCGGCATCGCGGCCTATAAGGCGGCGGAACTCGTGCGCCTGCTCGTCAAAGACGGCGTCGAAGTGCAGGTCGTCATGACCGAAGCCGCGTGCGGGTTCATCACGCCGGCGACCATGCAGGCGCTGTCGGGCCGCCCCGTGTTTACCGATATGTGGGACGGGCGCATCGCCGACAACATGGCCCATATCGAGTTGTCGCGCGGAGCCGATGCGATCCTGGTGGTCCCGGCGACGGCCGATTTTCTCGCCAAGGTCGCCAACGGACTCGCCGACGATCTGCTCTCGACATTGTGCATCGCGCGCGAATGTCCGCTGCTCGCGGCGCCCGCGATGAACCGGCAGATGTGGCAGAACAAGGCGACGCAGCGCAACGTCAAGCAGCTCGCAAGCGATGGGGTCGTCATTCTCGGCCCGGCCAGCGGCGACCAGGCGTGCGGCGAAACCGGCATGGGCCGCATGCTCGAGGCGCAGCAGATATTCGACGCCATCACCTCGTTTCTGCAACCGAAGCTGCTCGCCGGAAAACACGTGCTGATCACCGCGGGCCCGACGTTTGAAGCGATCGATCCGGTGCGCGGCATTACGAATCGCAGTTCGGGCAAGATGGGCTATTCGATCGCGCGCGCGGCACTCGACGCCGGCGCGCAGGTTACGCTCGTGAGCGGACCGGTCGCCCTCGAAGCCCCGGCATCGGCGAGCATCGAACACGTCGAGAGCGCGGGCCAGATGTTCGACGCCGTTAAAAAGCACGCGAAAGCGGCCGACATCTTCATCGCGGTCGCCGCGGTCGCCGATTACCACGTCGCCAAAACGAGCAAGCAAAAAATCAAACGAACCGATGCGGACCTCAACCTGACGCTGGTGCCCAACCGGGACATACTCGCGTGGGTGGCCGCCCTGCCGAAACCGCCGTTTTGCGTCGGCTTTGCCGCGGAAAGCCAGAAGCTGCACGAATTCGCGGATGCGAAACGCCGCCGCAAGAAAGTGCCGCTGATGGTCGCCAATCTTGCGCAGGACGCGATCGGCGCCGACGACAACGAGATCACGCTGCTCGACGACACGGGCACCCACACGCTGCCGCGCGCGTCCAAACGGGAAATCGCGCGTCAACTCGTCGCTTACATCGCGAAACTCCATCAAGCCAAGAAAAAGAAAAAAGCCTAGCCCCAAATCCTTCGCGGCAAGGCTGTAGATTCATGAAAAAACTCGACGTCAAAATCCTCGACCCGCGCATGCGCGATCAGTTGCCCCATTACGCGACAGCCGGGTCGGCCGGGCTCGACCTGCGCGCATGCCTTGATAAACCGCTCACGCTCGCGCCGGGGCAGACCGAATTGATCCCCACCGGGATCGCGATCCATCTCGCCGATGCGGGCCTGGCGGCGGTGATCCTGCCGCGCTCGGGACTCGGCCACAAGCACGGCATCGTGCTCGGCAACCTGGTCGGGCTCATCGATTCCGATTACCAGGGACAGATCTTCGTTTCGACCTGGAACCGCGGCAATGCGGCGTTCGTGATCAATCCGATGGAGCGCCTCGCCCAACTCGTGGTCGTGCCGGTCGTGCAGATAGAGTTGAACGTGGTGGATAATTTCGAATCGAGTTCGCGCGGCGCCGGCGGCTTCGGCAGCACGGGAAAACACTAAGGATGAAGGCGGAAGGCGGAAGGCGGAAGGAAAAGCGAAACGATCTGCACCCGTGGGTGCATCGCTTTCTTTCATCCTTCATCCCTCATCCTTCATCCTTCGTCCAATACACACGCGACGATCGCTGATCGACCATGTCGACACCCGAGTCCCCCGCAATCATCCTTTTCGCCCACGGCGCGCGCGATCCGGAGTGGGCGCAGCCGTTCAAAAAGATCAAGCGCGTGCTGGAAGCCAAACGACCCGGGGCCGTCGTCGAACTCGCGTTTCTCGAGTTCATGGCCCCCTCGCTCGCAGATGCCGTTACGAAGCTCGCGTCAGGCGGCCACCAGTCAATCACGATAGCGCCGTTGTTCATGGCGCAGGGCGGGCATCTGAAAAACGATCTACCGAATATCCTCGAAGCACTGCGCGCCGAACACCGTGACACGGAAATTACCTTGTTACCGGCTGTCGGCGATGTCGACGCGATACTAGACGCCATCGCCGGCTGGCTGGTCAGCGCAACCGCGCGTTGATGCGTTACACCCTTAACCGATGAATGCCATGAAAAAACTTTTCCTGATTGCACTGCTCGCGCTATGCGCCGCGCCGGTCTGCGCGCAGACCCCGCTGCCCGAAATCACGCTCTCGATCAAGGGCCACAAGCTCACGGCGGAAGTCGCCGCCAACGACAATACACGCACCACCGGGCTCATGTACCGGCGCATGATGCCGGAAAACCGCGGCATGCTGTTCGTGTTCGCCTATGCGCAGCCGCAAAGCTTCTGGATGATGAACACTTACCTGCCGCTCAGCATCGCTTTCGTCGATGAGCAGGGCGTCATCGTCAACATCGCCGACATGAAACCGCTCACCACCGATCCGCATCCGTCGGCGAAGCCGGCCAAGTACGCGCTCGAAATGAACCAGGGCTGGTTCGCTAAACGCGGCATCAAGGCCGGCGCCCGGATCGACGGCCTTAAAGAAGCGCCCGCGGCCCAATAAAAGGCAGACGCGCTGCGGATGCAATAAAAAAGCGCGCGGGAATACCGCGCGCTTTTCGCGAACGCGGCGCCGCAACGGCCCGCGCCGGATGTTTACAGTCCGCCGTGCGACTGCGCGACCATGCAGAACAGCATCGGGATCGACAGCATCGTGTTGATGCGCGAGGTCATGCCCGCCAGTTTCGCGGCCGCGGCCTTTTCCTCGGGTGATACGGTCACGATACCCAGCGCCTTTTTCTGGTTCGGCCAGATGATCATCCAGACGTTGTATGCCATGATAAGGCCCAGCCACATGCCGATGCCGATGGCGTGCACGCCCTTGGTCAGCGTCAGCGCCGGCACCAGATAATGGTTCATCCAGGCGAGCAAAAGACCAAGAATCACCGTTGCCAGCGCCGACCAGCGGAACCAGAACAGCGCCGCCGGAGCGATCACCTTGCTGACGGCAGGCTTCTGATCATCGGGAATCTTGGGCATCGACGGCGTCTGCACGAAGTTGAAATACCACAGCAGCCCGATCCACATCACGCCCGCCATCACGTGCAGCCAGCGCGCGATGAAAAAATCGCTCGTGCGCACGCCGTCCGTCAACCCGCCTACCGCGAGCACGATGACGATCAACACGACGACCCCTGCCGTTATGGTTCTGCCGAGTGACGAGAAAAAAGCACCCATGGCTCCGCTCCTTTTAGTTGGTTTGAATTTTTGGACTTCCCTGACGCGCAAATATTAGCACATCGCAGGCGCGGCGTTCGCCCCCAGGCGGGCGCGCCGAAGAAGTCCCGAATCAATTCAGGATTTTAACCGCCGATAGCGCGATGGTAATGACGCCGGCATCGCTGCCGGCGCTTACTGGGCCGGCGGCGCGGCGACTTGCAGAAAGACTACGCCATCTTCGATCCTGACCGCATAGGAGTGCGTACAGCCCTTGTCCGGCGCAACCGCGTTGCCGTCGTCCAGGCCGACGTTCCAGCCATGCAGCGGGCATGCGACCGTGCGGCCGAATACGATGCCTTGCGACAAGGGGCCGCCTTTATGCGGACATTTGTCGGCGAGCGCGAACACTTCGTCTTCCGCGGTGCGGAATACCGCGATGTTGCCATGCGCGCTTTTCACCACGCGTGCACCCAACTGCGGGATCGCCGCCAGCGCGCACACCTTGTGCCAGCCATCCGCACCGACATCCGTCATTTCAACAGCCCCTTCGTTTTGAACGTACACCTGGATGCCCGCATTATCCGCCGCCGCCCGCCTGGATTGATTCATGCGTATCACGCCTCCAGCATTTCGAATTCACGCGCCGCTGCGCCGTTCGCGCGCTCGCGCCACGGATCCGGTTCGCCCTGCAACGCAAAGCGCAGGCGCGCATACAGCGCCTTGCGGTTGTCGGCGTCCTCGACGACGCGTTCCTTGACGTAGTCGAGGCCGACGCGCGCGACGTAATGCACGGTGCGGTCGAGATAGCGCCCCTCCTCACGATAAAGCTGCAGGAAAGCGCCCGCATACTCGAGCACCTCTTCGCGGGTCTTGACCTTGCACAGGAATTGCGCGACCTCCGCCTTGATCCCGCCGTTGCCGGCGACGTAGATTTCCCAGCCCGAATCGACACCGATCACGCCGACGTCCTTGATCGTGGCCTCGGCGCAGTTGCGCGGGCAACCGGACACCGCGAGCTTGACCTTGTGCGGCGCATACATGCGCCACAAGTCTTTTTCGAGTTCGATGCCCATGTTGGTCGAATCCTGCACGCCGAAGCGGCACCATTCGGAACCCACGCAGGTCTTTACCGTACGTAATGCCTTTGCATACGCATGTCCCGACGGCATATCGAGATCGCGCCAGACGCCGGGCAGGTCTTCCTTTTTCACGCCCAGCAGATCCATGCGCTGGCCGCCGGTGACCTTGACCGTCGGGATTTTGTACTTGTCGACGACGTCGGCAATGCGCCGCAATTCGGCCGCATTGGTGGTGCCGCCCCACATGCGCGGGACTACCGAATACGTGCCGTCTTTCTGGATGTTGGCGTGCGCGCGCTCGTTGATGAAACGCGACTGCGGATCGTCCGCGGCCTCGTGCGGCCACGTCGACAGCAGATAGTAATTGAGCGCCGGCCGGCAGGTAGCGCACCCGTTGGTCGTGCCCCACTCCATGAACTGCATCACTGCGGCGATAGATAGCAGATGCTGCTGGCGTATCGTGCGCCGAACCTCCTCGTGCGTGTGCTCGGTGCAGCCGCACACGGGCTTGTTCTTGGTTTGCGCTGGCTGGTACGCGCCGCCGACCGTGGACGCAAGTATCTGCTCGACAAGTCCGGTGCACGATCCGCACGAACTCGAAGCCTTGGTGTGCTTGCGCACGTCGTCGAGCGTGAAGAGCCCCTGCTCCTTGATCGCCTTGACGATGGTGCCCTTGCACACGCCGTTGCAGCCGCACACTTCCATCGCATCGGACATCGCAGCGGCTTTGTTCTGCCCCTGGTGGCCGCTGTTGCCCAGATGCGACTGGCCGAACATCAGGTGGTCGCGGATTTCGTGGATGTCCTGCTTGTCGCGCAGCAACTGAAAATAGTACGCGCCGTCGACCGTGTCGCCGTAGAGCACGCTGCCGATCACGCGGTTGTCGCGCAGCACGAGCCGCTTGTACACGCCGCCGACGGAATCGTGCAACACGATTTCCTCGGTGCCCGTACCGCCCGAAAAATCGCCGGCGGAAAAAAGATCGATGCCTGTCACCTTCAACTTGGTCGAGATCACCGAGCCCTGGTAGCGGCCGATGCCGAAATGCGCGAGGTGATTGGCGCACACTTTCGCCATGTCGAAGAGCGGCGCCACCAGGCCGTACGCAACGCCGCGGTGAGCCACGCATTCGCCGACCGCGTAAATTTTCGGATCGTAGGTTTGCATCGTATCGCTGACGACGATGCCGCGATTGCAGTAGAGGCCCGCAGACTCCGCGAGCTCGATGTTCGGGCGTATGCCCACCGCCATTACGACGAGATCGGCGGCGAGCTCGCTGCCATCCTTGAAGCGCACGCTTTTGACCCGTCCGTCTTTGCCGTCGTCGCGGTCGCCGACGATTTCCGTCGTCTGCGTCTTCAACATGAAGTTGAGGCCCTTCGCTTCCAGCGACTGCTGCAGCATGCCCGCCGCCGTGCGGTCGAGCTGGCGTTCCATCAGCCATTCCATCAGGTGCACGACCGTCACGTTCATGCCGCGCAGCTTGAGCCCGTTGGCGGCCTCGAGACCCAGCAGTCCGCCGCCGATCACGACCGCGTGCTTGAAGCGGGACGCCGCGTCTATCATCGCGTTGGTGTCCTGGATATCGCGATACGAAATCACGCCGTCGAGCTTCACGCCGGGAACCGGCAGGATGAAAGGATTGGACCCGGTCGCGAGGAGCAGGCGGTCGTATTCGGCTTCCGTGCCGTCGGCGGCGATGACTCTTTTGGCGACGCGGTCGATCTTGACGACCTTCTTGTCGAGATGCAGCTTGATGTTGTTCGCCGCGTACCAGTCGAGATCGTTCAACATGATCTCTTTCAACGTCATCTCGCCCGCGAGCACCGGCGACAGCAGGATGCGGTTGTAATTGGCGTGCGGCTCGGCCCCGAATACCGTGATGTCGTAGAGGTCCGGCGAGATTTTCAGCAACTCTTCGAGCGTGCGCACGCCCGCCATCCCGTTGCCGATCATGACGAGTTTCATTTTTTGCATTTTCGTGCTCCCGGTAACTTTACGCCGTGCGCAACCGCGGTGCGGCGCTTTCGGCTGTATGCGCGAGTCCGACCACCTCGCCGATCACGATCAACGCGGGGCTGCCGAGCACGGCGCCGGCTGCGGCATCCGCGAGTGTTGCGAGCGTCGCGATCACGTGCCGCTGCAGTTCCGTCGTGCCGTGCTGGATAGCGGCGGCCGGCGTCGCTGCCGGCATGCCCGCCGCCTGCAGCGCCGCCGCGATCGCGGCGATGCGCTGCATACCCATGTAAATCACCAGCGTCGTATCGACGCGCGCGAGCGCCGCCCAGTCGGGACCGCTGCCGTCACGCGTGTGGCCGGTCACGAACGTAACGCCGCGCGCGAGACCGCGATGGGTGACTGGAATGCCCAATGCGGCGGGCACGCCGATGCCCGCGGTGATACCCGGTATCACTTCGCACTCAATGCCGGCTTGGGCGAGCGTCAACGCCTCCTCGCCGCCGCGGCCGAATACGAACGGATCGCCGCCCTTGATGCGCGCGACGATGCTGCCGCGCGAGGCCAGCTTCACCATCAGCCGCTCGATGAATTCCTGCGGCGTCGACTTGCAGCCGCCGCGTTTGCCGACTTCGATCATCCGCGCGGCGGGCGCGAATTCGAGCACGCGCCGGTCCACCAAATCGTCGATCATCACGACATCGGCGCACGCCAGCGCGCGCACCGCTTTCAACGTGAGCAGCTCGGGATCGCCGGGCCCCGCGCCGACCAGATAGACTTTGCCGCTTTTCATCGCATGCACCTTTTTCCCCCGGACTCAGGCCGCGGGCCGTAACTGTTTTTGGTACAGGAACTCGAGCACGCGACCGCGCAACTCGTGGTAACGATTGTCCTTGACGAGCGCCAGGCGCTCGCGCGGACGCGCGAGATTGACCTCGACGATATCGCCGACCGTCGCCGCGGGACCGTTGGTC
>CAZEAX010000174.1:0-9261 GCA_964510405.1 uncultured Streptomyces sp.
CGCACTTTTGCGCCGGCGCACGCCATAGGAAATGCCGACTATTGCCAACCGTTGAGAGTCCGCAGAGGAATTTCAGGAATATGACGGTCGATCATGCGGGCGGTGCAGAAGGACGAGGCGCGAACGCATAGGGCTCGCGTCCGCCCACGACCCGCCTTCGCTTCTCGCGTTGCGCTTTCAGCCGCCGCATAGCGACCCCATCATCGCCGATTTGATTTTTCCTAAGTGCGACAACGAACAGACTGGCCGAATCGGTCGGGCCACAATGTGCACGCAATCCGCCGCGACTGTTCTTCCTCCCTGAAGTCGACCGGCGATGTTAGGTCCTCGGTGCATGCAAATGCCCGGGGGCCTTTTTTTGTGGACGCGACGTCGCCTCTGCCCGCCTGAAGAACTGGCCGCCTTGTCGATACGCGCGGCCGCGAATTTTGACAGTAAGTTCCACCATCCGCGTGCTGTCGCACATACAGCACCACATTATCGGTGAGAACATGAAGCTATGAACCGGTATTCGAATCGACGGCATATCACAAGGTGCGCACCATGAATTGTCCACTGATGGCGGCATCGGCAATTCTTGGTCTGGTGACCGGTTGCGCAACGGAACTACCGCGGTCGGCGAGTAGTGCGCATACGGTGACATACGGCAATGAAGTCATGGACACGGAATCCAACGATGCTTTTAAAGCCGACCGCAACCTGCCCTGCAATGTAATTGCCAACTGTTCATGCTGCTGAGTTCCGCGATCGACGCCAGAAAAGCAGGCATGCAGACAGGCCTCCTCGCGTGTGATTGTCCATGCGCTCGCGAACCGCGCCCGGCTGACGGTACGGATCGCGACAATACCCGGCAAAAGAACGCGAGGATGGTGAATCATGGCTGAAGCGGCGCGAAGTAAATCGAAAGAAGTCTTGATCCCCACGAGCATCGGGGCCGCATGGCGACGCGCATCCAAGGTCCGCTTTCACCCGGGCCCGCCTGCTGATTCGCGCGCGTTACTTGATTCGATTGTCGGCATTTTGGCGCCGGCAGCACGCGGCACGCTAATGTCTGACCCGGTCAAAAAGGACTCTCTCACAGCGCCGGCGCGATCGGGACGGCGCAAGGGTTTAAAGTCGCCAGGGCCACGACAGCGGCGCAGAGACGGGCGGGCATCGGCGCGACCAGGACGGCGCAAGGGTTTGCAGTCGTTGGGGCCACGACAGCGGCGCAAGGGCGTGCGTGAACCGGCGCGACAGGAACGACGCAGGGGTAAGCGCCCGGGCTGATGTTGTAAGCCCGCTATCGGGAAATCTGACTGACCGCTTCGGGCCGATACCGGCGGCGCGCCACCTGAAACCGGCCGCTCACTTTCCCCGAAGACGGACACTCGCCGCCGGATCGATCAGATCCGCGTCACTTATTCTGGCCCGCATTATTCGAGATCGCTCTCGCGCCCGCACCCGCCACATCACTCACCCCGCCCGCCACATTGGCGCCCAGCTTGACCGCATCGGTGGCAACCATGACGCCGGCGCTGGCGACAGACACTCCCGCCCGAGCCACATCGCTCGCCGCGCCCACTAAATTGGCCCCCAACTTTACCGTGTTTGCCGCGACTGTGACACCAGCGTCCGCTACCGACAACACCGAGCAGGCGGTCGACAGGCTGGCCAACAATAAGACCGGGAATACCCTGGCTTGAATCATGGTTGCCGGTCAGAAGTTAAGCGGAATGACGATGTTCAGGCTCGACGGCATTGCCGGTGCGTACGCAACCGGGGGAGCAACATAGACGGGTCTCGCTACCGCATAATTGCGAGGACCGCGATACTCATACCTGTCATGGCGATCATATCGATCATGACGGTACTCACGGCTGTCCCGATGATCGTTACGGTAATCCCGGTCACCCCGATGGTCGTAATCCGCATAGGCGGTCGACATCGAAACTCCGGCTGCCAATGCAAACGCAATGGAAAGTATGTTCCTGGTATTCATGTTCGGGCTCCTTGGTTGACACTACGGGACCCAAGTTACCCGCCGCAATCACACGTTCCAAGCTGACTTACACACTCTAACAACGCTTACGTGAAGCTTACCCGGATGTAAGCATCTGTAAGGCGCGTAACCCTGTGTAATTGCGCTTGGCATGGGCACCGGCAAGCGTAGTGTGGGCTCCATTGGTGACGGCATTTGCCTCACTGGAATTCAAAGGAGTCTCACATGCTTGCGAAGACCCTGCTTACACTGGGAATGGTTGCCGCCATGAGCTTTTCAATGACTGGCGCGTTTGCGCAGAACTACGGCTACGGCAATGGTTATCGCAATGACCACCGTGAAATGCGCCAGGACCGGCGCGATTTTCGCAACGATCGCTTTGATCGTCGCGACATGCGTGGCGGTCGCGGCAATTTCGAACGGGGTGAACATCGTTACGGCAACGAGCATCACTACGGAAGCAACAGCCATAATTTCGGCGGCGGCCATAGCTTTGGAGGCAATCGCGGTCGCCGGTAGTACATAATTGGTCGTTTTACGAACCGGCCGCCCTGACCCGGCGGCTTTTTGATGTCCGTGGTCTGCGCAATACCGCGAATGCCCGCTCTGGAGAAAATCGAATTACCGCTTCGGGTCGTCTGCGGACTATCGCCAGCCTCATTGGCTGCCTGGACCGGACATTGCGAACACCTCGGTCAGGAGATTGTTCTTGCCGGACGATTTGACCCGATACATCAGCTTATCGGTGAATGAAATCATCTCATCCTCCGATCCGGGCACACTTTTAAAAATTCCCAGGCCGATACTGAAGGTAACCTGCCAGCCATGTTCCGCCATTGCGGCATTCAGTTCCTGCCTCAGCTTGTCAATTGCGCTGACCGCGCGGTCCTTATCCGTGTTCGAAAGCACGACCGCAAATTCATCTCCTCCAAGACGGCCGATTACGTCGGTTTTACGCAAATTGGCCCTGAGAGTCTTCCCCACCTTCTCGAGCAGCCGGTCGCCCTCTTTATGCCCGAACCGGTCATTAACTTCCTTGAAGTTGTCGCAATCGAAATAGGCGACCGACAGAGGATGCTTCTCCCTGCGATGTCTGGCTATCTCGACGCTGAAAGCCTCGTAAAACCCCTTCGGGTTAGCCAGCCCGGTCAGATAATCCTGTCGCGCGGACTCGCGCTCATGCGCATGCTGGGCCCTTAGTTGCGAAGTAAGGCCCAGCGCCACGAGGTAGGAAATAAGTCGGTTGGCGTTGTCAATGTAAAAATAGATCGGCTCCGAGTATGGAGAGCCTTCAATATTCCCGATAACAAGCGGCGCGCCAAAGGAGAGCGCAGAAAAAACGAGGCCCCATTGCCAGCCGCAATTCCAGGTCACCAGCAAAATTACAAAAAGATAGAACGGGCTAAGGCTCAGTTCATAGGTTGTAATGTAATCGGTGATAACGATAAAGATGAAAAGCGCAAAGCCCAAAACGAGCGCCGCGAGCCGACTCAGCACAAAGACGTTGATTCTGCTCAGGCGATTGGGCATCTGCCGGGTATCTGCCCGGAAAGCGCACCGCAAAATGCGCCAATTGCGATCCGCCCGGGAAGCGGCCGTTCTTCCGTTCGCAACATGCTATTCAAGCCGGTCGGGGGCTTCGCGTGCGTTCAAGATAGCTGACTTTCGGTCTTCTCCAAAATCGTGCGTCTATCCTCGTCGGCCTCGACGAGCAGGCGATAACGGCTTTCGGACACCCTGATAATCAATTCCGACTTGTATTGCGCGCGGCGCAACAACTCGAACATAAACGCCATCAGGCTGATCAGGGTGCAATAGAGAATCATCAGGAAAAGATCCTCTTCGGCGAACCCGCTGAACTTGCTAAACGGCTTCACAAAGAAAAACAAAGCAGTCGGAATGCTGAGAAGCAGGATCAGAAACGACGGCCAGAATCCATAAAGAAACGCAATTACGATGCAATTAATCGCAAAGAACAGCATCGGCAGATGCCCGTCCAGAAAGGGAGTCGCCGAGTTGCGTACTGCAAATGCTAAGATATATCCGAGCAGGGCCATGTAATAAGGTTCCAGCCCTCCGGTTGCCCAGCGCTTGGCGTTCTTTATTTCCATAAATAAATTGACGCTCGAATGGATCCTGAGATTTGATTCTAACCCATGTTTTCACGAATGACCTTTCGTGCGGGAACAGCAGACAAATTACGGCATGGAATTAAATGGAAACCAGCAATGAAAGCCTCGGGCACGCGGTAGTTTTGCTGCACGGGCTGTGCGGCACGCCCACGGAACTGGGGCAAATACCGAAAGCGCTCGCGCAGATGGGCTACACGGTGTCATCGCTGGAAATCCCCGATTATTCGGCCAATCTGGTCGACCGGACCGCCAAGCCGAATTGGGAAGGATGGTGCGATTCGGTAGATGCCGAAATATCGCGGCTCAGCGAGACGCACGAAACGGTGTCTATCTGCGGATTGAGCATGGGAGCCACGCTTGCGCTGGCGGCCTCGATACGCCGCAACGACGTGCTGGTTGTTGTCGCGCTCTCGCCCATATTGCGATATGACGGCTGGTCGATACGCTGGTACGAGCACCTCCTCGAGTTCGCGTTTTTTCTTGGATTCAGGAACTGGTCTTACCGGGAACGCGAGCCGTTCGGATTGAAAAATATCGAAATGCGCAGACGGGTCGCCAAGGAGTTCGAACACGCGGGCACGACGGAAATTGGCGCCGCCGCGATACCTGCGCAGCAGTTGATTGCGGCGAAAAAAATGATGGCTTATGTGCGTAAATCCCTGGGCAGCGTCCAGAGCCGGATTCTGGTCATTCACGCAATAGATGATGAAACCGCGGCGCCCAAAAATGCCGAAATAATCATCAAGGAAGTCAGCAGCGAGGTCCGGAAAATCGTCTGGCTCGGCGATTGTTATCACATCATCACTTTCGACAACGAACGGGAAATCGTCACCAATGAAGTCGTGCGGTTCATAAACAAATCCGTCCACGCTTACGAGGATGATTTGAGCCATCGGCGTTTCGGCAGGCGGTCGAAATTGCGGGATCGACGCTGACTTCGCGAATCCCGGCGCACTTAGTGGCGTACGCGCGCCTGTGTTGTCCGGGATGCGATCGGACAAGAACGCGAATGTCCGCCACGGGCGATTGCAAACGTTCAGACTGAGACACCACCCGCAACAGCGTCCTATTGCGACCATCCTGCTGCCAGTGTAAATTGCCCCACCACCTCCCGGCAGCGGGCAGCGTTGCGGTCGCGATGAGGCGGATCCGACTATCTATTTGTATCGAGGGAGAACGGCAATGCGACGCACTCTGAATATATTGGCACTCGGCCTCTGCGCCAACGCTCTGGTTGCGGCACCGGTCTCGGCGCAGACTCCGCCCGACGTAACGCTCACGCGCCTCGCCGACTGCGGTACGCCCCAGGCGCCCACCGAGGTTAACCAGCGCTTCTCCGACACGTACGCGTACGGCGATCTCAAGGTCCAGTTCGTCTTCAGCTGCTACCTCATCAAGCATGGCGATCAATACATGCTGTGGGATACCGGCCATTCCATGACCGCCCCCGCCGTGGCGCCGAAGGTGAGCGTGGTGGATCAGTTGGCGCAGCTGGGCGTGAAGCCCGAGCAGATCAATTACGTCGGCATCAGCCACTTTCACGCCGACCATACCGGCCAGGTCGCCTCGTTTCCGCAATCGACGCTGCTGATCGGCAGCGGCGACTGGGCTGCAATCACCGCGCCCAAGCCGGCGGCCGGCGTGAACGCACCTCCGTTTGCGCACTGGATCAGCGGCGGCGGCAAAGTCGAACCCCAGCCGAACGACAAGGACGTGTTCGGTGACGGCACCGTCATCATATTGAATACACCCGGACACACCCCGGGACACCACAGCCTGCTGGTCAAGCTGAGAGACCGGAGCTATTTGATTACCGGCGATCTCGTGCATTTCCACGAGAACTACGATACCAACGGCGTGCCGTGGTTCAACGCCAGCCGCGCGGACAGCCTGGCTTCGATCGACCGCTTCAAGAAGCTCGCGCAAACTTTCAAAGCCACTGTCATCATCCAGCACGACGCGCGCGACGTGGGCAAATTGCCGGCGTTCCCCGCCGCCGCAAAATAGCAGCAACCGGGAACAGGCCGCGGAGCTGATTCGCGACCGCCAGAGCGCGGTCTGTTCCCGATGCTGAAACGACATCGTGCGCGGCGCTCATCGCGGGATGTCTTCGGTGAGAAGGGCATCGTCAAGCCGGCAAATACCTGACGACCTTGACCTGCGCGAATCAACAATCTAACCTCAATTCCACCGGCACAGGGAAATCCTGCAGGTCAGCAACCGAATTGCCTTCAGGGAGGCGAAATTATGGGCGACTACACGAATATGTCCGGGTACTACGACGCCATCATGACGTCGGGCTATTACGATTACGCGGCGATCGTCGACGGCCTCCTCTCCCAGGGACCGGTGCATAGTGTTCTGGAAATCGGCTGCGGCACCGGCTTGATTCTGGAAGAAATGGCGAAGCGACAATCCGCGCCGTCCATAGCCGGCGTCGACTTGACGGAAGCCATGCTGGCGATCGCCCGCAAACGCCTGCAGCCGTTCCCCAATGTGTCCCTGTCGCGGCAAAACGTCGTGGATTTCGATCTGAAGCGGGAATACGAGCTTGCGTTCTCCTATGGCGGCGTGTGGTATTTTGTGATCGACGGCGACCAAGAGCCTTTCATGGTGAGTCATCTGCCCGAGGATGAAGACAATCATCGCGGCATGGAACGCCTGGCAAAACATATTTGCAAAGGCGGCAAGTTATTGCTCGGCGTGCAGGGGCCGCACTACGATTACGAGCGGGTCATTTCCAACGGGATGACTTATTCGCAGAAAGTCCTGCCCAACGGCCATGGATTCACCAAGCACTATTATCTTGCCGACGCCGCGCAAACCGTCATGGCGCAGACCATTCAATACCGCACGTATTCTTTCGCGGAATCGTGCAAGATGATGTCGGCGTACGGCTTTGAATACGAGCCCGGGGTGCACATCGGCAACGGCAAGAAGCAGTTTCTGGGATTCAAGAAGATTTAAACGCAGGGACGCTCTGATCAGGCATGGTTTCGTCATATCCGCGAAGGCTGGTATCCAGAGGGTTCAAGACTTAACTGCTGGATCCCCGCCTGCGCGGGGATGACATAGTCAGATTCTCATCATAAACGAATAGCGCTGACGAAATTGAGCACCAAACCCCGCGTCTGTTTCGTCGGCATCGGCAACATGGGCAATCCCATGGCCGCCAATCTCATCAAGGCTGGCTATCCCGTCGCGGTGTTCGATCTGGTCCGCGGCAAGGCAGACAACCTGATCCGTCTCGGCGCCACCTGGGCCGCGAGTCTCGCTGAGGGCGCGGCCGCCGCGGATGTGGTGATCGCCTCGCTGCCGGGTCCCGTTCAGGTCCACGACGTCATGCTCGGCAAGGCGGGAGTATTGACCTCGGTCCGCTCCGGCACGACGGTGATCGACACTTCGACCAGCGCGGTCGATCTCGTGCGCGAACTCGCGGCGTTCGCCGGAACAAGGCAGGTAGATTTTCTCGAAGCGCCGGTGACCAACGCGGTCGATTTCGCGGCGCTCGGCAAATTGTCGATTTTCGTCGGCGGCTCGCAAGCGTGTTTCGACAAGCACAAACCCATCTTCGAAGTCCTCGGTGAAAAAATCTTCCATGTCGGCACGTCCGGCAATGGCGCCACGGTCAAGTTGCTGACGAACCTGTGCTGGTTCGTGGGCGCCGCCGCCATCGGCGAAGCGCTGATGCTGGGCGCGAAGGCCGGCATCCCGCTCGCGACCGTATGGGAGGCGATCAAATCGAGCGCCGGCAACAGCTGGGTGGCCGAGCACGACGTGCCTTCCATTTTTGCCGGCCATTACGATCCGAGTTTTTCGCTGGCGCTGTGCTGCAAGGACCTCGGCTTGATCAATGGCATCGCCGAAAGTCAGGGCTATGCGCTGACGATGGGCGGTGTCGCGCAGTCGTTGTTCCAGGAAGCGATGGCCAAGTACGGCAAAGACGCCGGCGAACTTCACGTCGTCAAGCTGCTGGAGGAACGCGTCGGACTCTACCTGCGCCCGCCCAAGGGTGTTCCCGTTACGCCTATCGATGTGCCCAAACAAAGCAAACAGCCGGCGCTGATGATGGAGGCGCGCGAGCAGATGCCGCAGGGCGTGGCGGAGAACTACCGCTATTGGGGAGACGACAAGACCGTCTTCGTCGAACACGCGAAGGGATGCCGCTTCACCGATTGCGACAGCAAGACCTTTGTCGATTTTCGATTGGGGTATGGACCGATCATCCTCGGCTACCGCGACGAGCGCGTCGACCGCGCCGTGGTCGAACAGATCATGCGGCGCGGCACGCTGTCGGGGTTCGCCACCGCGCTGGACGCCACCGTCGTCAAACAGATAAAAGCATTGTGTCCCAACATCGGCAAGATGCGATTCGCCAACTCGGGCACCGAAGCGGTGATGGGCGCAGTGCGCACCGCGCGCGGCTACACCAGGCGCGACCGCATTGCGATCGTCGAAGGCTGTTTTCACGGCCTCTACGACGAAATGATGTGGAAAGCGGACGTCGAGAACTGGAATCCAAAAGGCAAAACCGCGCCTGACGTCATTCCCTTCGGCGGCGGAATCCCGCAACGCGCGCGCGAGCTCGTGGACTTCATTCAGTTGAACGACTTCGAAGCGCTCGAGCGCCTGTTTGCCGCGCGTGCAGATACGCTCGCATGCGTGGCCATCGAACCCATCATCGGCAACTGCGGCAGCATTGCCGCAAGCCAGCCCTGGCTGCAACGGCTGCGCGATTTGTGCACCAGCAACGGTACGATGTTGCTGATCGACGAAGTGAAATCCGGTTTTCGTGTAGCGAAAGGCGGCGCGCAGCAGCTCTACGGAATTCATGCCGACCTCACGACCTACGCGAAGGCGATGGGCAACGGCTATCCGGTGGCGGCGTTCGGCGGGCGGTCAGACGTGATGGATGTCGTCGGCTCGCACCCTGGCGGCGTAGTCCACGGCGGAACTTACACCGCGAATCTGGTCGCGCTGAGCGCCGCACACGCCACATTGAAAATACTCGCCGAGACCGACGCGTTGCATCTGTCGATTGCGTGCCATTACGAAACGGACTACTTGTTGACCTGGAATATGAAACACTTGGCGAACGCCCGTATCCGGCGGGAGATTGAGCGATTGGGCCACGACAAGGACATAGGC
>CAZEAX010000175.1:0-9260 GCA_964510405.1 uncultured Streptomyces sp.
CCGATCATCACGCCGAAGATGGCGCCGAGCGTGGTCGAGCCGATGCCGACCGCGAGCGAGATGCGCGCGCCGTGGATGATGCGGGAAAACACGTCGCGGCCGAAGGAATCCGTGCCCATCCAGTGCTGCGCGCCCGCGGCTTCCATCGCCTCGCGTGTCGCCGCGACGTCGTCGACCCAGAACCCGATGTGATGAATGCCGACGAAGTCGCAGCCGCGCTGCCCGGCGGCTTCCGCCGTCTTGTAATCGAGCAGCGCGAGATTGATCACGCCGTCGGAGAGGTAAACGCCGCGTGCGTTTTCCCAGTCGGTCTCGCCCACCTTGTGCATCCCGAATACGCGCATATAAAACTCCGCCGCCTTGTGCGGGTCGGGGACTTGCATCGCAATATGCCTCAACCTCGCCATGAAATTCCTCCTCTACCCGCAATTACGGTTAAAGCGCCGACTTTAGCACCAGCGCGGGGCGACGCACCATAATCAGGCGGTTCAGAGTGTCAAATACCCGTTTTGGTGCGACGCATTCTCCGGGTTGTTCCGGATTACCTCATGGCCGGCCGACCGGCGTAACATGACAGCCGGGCCTGCCTTGATTCACTTTAATTCCGTGGACGTGTACCGCACCAGCCGCCGCGCATGGCACAGCCATTGCTAATCCACTACAGATGAACATGCCCACCAATGGTACGTTGACGGCGCCGCGCTGGTTCAACGAAATGTACGGCGACGACGGTGCGCCGCGCGAGCACTATGCCGCCTACGCCGACTGGCTGGGTTCCAAGCCGGTCGAGTTCATGCTGCAGAAGCAAAAAGAAGCCGACACGCTGTACGCGCGCCAGGGCATCACTTTCGCGGTCTACGGCGACGATACCGGCGTCGAGCGGTCGATCCCCTTTGACATCATTCCGCGCATCATACGTCCGGGCGCCTGGAAAATGCTGTCCGACGGATGCTGCCAGCGCGTGCGCGCGTTGAACGCGTTCCTGAAGGACATCTACCACGGCCAGGAAATCGTCAAGGCCGGCATCATTCCCGAGCACCAGATACTCGGCAACAATCTCTTTCGTCCCGAAATGCGCGGCTTCGCGGTGCCGGCCGACGTTTACATCCACGTCGCCGGCATCGATCTGGTCAAGGTCGGGCGCGATACTTTCTACGTGCTCGAAGACAATCTGCGCACGCCGTCGGGCGTGTCGTACATGCTGGAAAACCGCAAGATGATGATGCGGCTCTTTCCGGACCTCTTCTCGCGCGTCCCGATCGCGCCGGTCGATCACTATGCCGACGTGCTGCTCGACAATCTGCGCGCAGTGGCGCCCGCCGGCGTGAGCAATCCGACGGTCGCGGTGCTCACGCCGGGTTCGTACAACAGCGCGTACTTCGAGCATGCGTTCCTCGCGCAGCAAATGGGCGTGGAACTGGTGGAAGGCCCCGATCTCTTCGTCGCCGACAACTACGTGTACATGCGCACGACCCACGGCCCGCAGCGCGTCGACGTGATTTACCGCCGCGTCGACGACGATTTTCTCGATCCGCTCGCCTTCCGCGCGGATTCCGTGGTCGGAGTGCCGGGCCTGTTCGGCGCGTACCGGGCGGGCCGCGTGACGCTCGCCAACGCCATCGGCACCGGGGTTGCCGACGACAAATCGACTTACGTCTACGTGCCGGACATGGTGCGGTTCTACCTCGGCGAAGAACCGATCTTGCAAAATGTCCCGACCTATCAACTGGGCAAACCAGACGACTTCAACTACGTACTCGCGCATCTGCCGGAACTCGTGGTCAAGGAAGTACAGGGATCCGGCGGTTACGGCATGCTGGTCGGCCCCGCCGCGACGCGGGCCGAAATTGACGCGTACCGCAGCCGCATACTTGCCACACCTGCCGCTTTCATCGCGCAGCCGACGCTCGCGCTGTCGACCTGCCCGACTTACGTGCAATCGGGCATCGCACCCCGCCACGTCGACCTGCGCCCGTACGTGCTGTCCGGCAAAACGGTCTCGCTGGTGCCGGGCGGCTTGACGCGCGTCGCGCTGCGCGAAGGCTCGCTGGTGGTCAATTCGTCGCAGGGCGGCGGCACCAAAGATACCTGGGTGCTGGAAGACCCCGCATGCTAGCCCGCGCCGCCAACAATCTTTACTGGATGTCGCGCCATATCGAGCGCGCGGAGAACACCGCGCGCATGCTCGACGTGACCTACCGCATGTCGCTGTTGCCCTACCGCGTGCTGGAAGCCGGCCAGGAATGGGCCGACCCGTGGGCGCTGCCGCTCGTCATCACCGGGCGCGCGACCGCGTACTACGAACGCTACTCCCAGATCACGCCCAACCACATGCTGAATTTCATGGTGCTCGACTCGACCAATCCGTCGAGCATCTATTCGTGCATCCAGGCGGCGCGCGAAAACGCGCGCAACGTGCGCGGCGCGATCACTTCCGAAATGTACGAGGACCTGAACGAGCTGTGGCTCGAAATGCGCAACGTCGATTATCCGCACGTCGAATCGCGCGGCATCAGCGAATTCTTCGACTGGGTGAAGCTGCAGTCGCACCAGTTCCGCGGCGTGACGTTCGGTACCATGCTGCGCGACGAAGGCTACCAGTTCATTCGTCTCGGCACGTTCATGGAGCGCGCCGACAACACCGCGCGCATCGTGGACGTCAAATACCACACGCTGCTGCCGTCGGCGGCCGATGTCGGCGGCGCCGTCGATTACTATCAATGGAGCGCGCTCCTGCGCTCGGTCTCCGCGTTCGACTCCTACCGGAAGGTCTACCGCGACGTGATCACGCCGATGAAAGTCGCGGAACTCCTGATCCTGCGCGAAGACGTGCCGCGCTCGCTGCACGCCTGCATGAACGACATTTACGATATCCTGCGCAACCTCTCCGACGACACGCAGCTCGAAGCCGAGCGCATGGCCGGGGAATTGCACGCCAGGCTGCATTACGGCCGCACCCAGCAGATCTTCGACGTGGGGCTGCACGAATACCTGATGGACTTTCTCGACGGCATCGGCGACCTGGCGGGCGAAATCAACCGGGAATTCCTGGTCCCGGACTACCCGCTGCCCGGCGCGGCCAACGCGCAATCTCAGACCAGTTACTCAGCGTGAGCGGCAACCATTAGAATAAGCGCCTTTACTCTTGCCGTCCGGGGAATAGTTTCCATGACTTACTGTGTCGCCGTAATGCTCGATGCCGGTATGGTTTTCGCATCCGATTCACGCACCAATGCGGGCGTCGACCAGATTTCGACTTTCAGCAAGATGCACATGATCAAACGCGACGGCGAGCGCCTGATCGCGGTATTGAGCTCGGGCAACCTGTCGATCACGCAAAGCGCGATCAATCTGCTCGAGCACCAGTCGCGCAGCGGGGACTCCAACCGCACCATCAACAACGCGAGTTCGATGTTCGAAATCGCCGACCTCATCGGCAACGCGCTGCGCGAAGTGCGGCGCCGCGACGGACCCTATCTCGCGCAAAGCAATATCGAAGCCGGCGCGTCGTTCGTCGTCGGCGGCCAGATCCGCGGCGAACCGCAGCGGCTCTTTCATGTTTACAGCGAGGGGAATTTCATCGAAGCAACCCCCGAAACGCCGTATTTCCAGATCGGCGAAAGCAAGTACGGCAAGCCGGTGATCGACCGCGTGGTCAACCGTCATACGACCCTGCTCGACGCCGCGAAGTGCGTGCTGGTGTCGTTCGACTCGACCATGCGCAGCAACATCTCGGTCGGCCTGCCGATCGACATGCTGGTCTACCACAACAACAGCCTGAAGCCCGGCATCGTGCGCCGCATCGACGAGTCCGACACCTACTTCAACATGATCCACAATCAATGGGGCGAGGGGCTGAAGCGGGTGTTCTCGCAGATCCCCAACCCGCAATGGGATGACGCCGGTTAGCCGCGGCGCGGCGCACGGGCGTCCGGCGTGAGCATCCACGTCGCGCTCAATCACCATACGCGCTACCGCTACGACCGGCCCGTCGCGCTGTCGGCGCACGAAGTGCGGCTGCGCCCGGCGCCGCACTGCCGCACCCCCATTCTGTCGTATTCGCTGACCGTCAGGCCGGAAAAGCATTTCGTCAACTGGCAGCAGGACGTTTACGGCAATTTCATAGCGCGCTACGTGTTCCCCGAGAAGACGCGCGAATTCGAAATGACGGTCGATCTCGTCGCCGACATGACGGTGATCAACCCGTTTGATTTTTTCGTCGAGAGTTATGCCGAAAAATTCCCGTTCCGCTATCCCGACCAGCTCGCGCACGACCTGACGCCGTTTCTCGCGATCGAGGAACAGGGGCCGCAGCTCAAGCAATGGATCGCGGATTTCCAGACGCGCGACGTCATGGCCGGCATGCTCACCATCGACTTTCTGATGGCGGTCAACCGCAGCCTGCAATCCGCCATCGCGTACCTCGTGCGCATGGAACCGGGCGTGCAGACGTGCGAGCAGACGCTCGGACTCAAAAGCGGCTCGTGCCGCGACAGCGGCTGGTTGATGGTACAGATCCTGCGCCACTTCGGCCTCGCCGCGCGTTTCGTGTCGGGTTACCTGATCCAGCTCACCGCGGACATCAAGGCGCTTGACGGCCCGTCCGGGCCCGAGCGCGATTTCACCGATCTGCACGCATGGGCGGAAGTTTATATTCCGGGAGCCGGCTGGATCGGCCTCGACCCGACGTCGGGCCTGCTCGCCGGCGAAGGCCACATCCCGCTCGCGTGCACGGCGTCGCCGGGCAGCGCGGCACCCGTGACCGGCGCGACCGATCCGTGCGAAACGCAATTCGAATTCTCGATGAGCGTCACCCGCATCCGCGAAGACCCGCGCGTGACCAAGCCGTACACTGCTGCGCAATGGCAGGCGATCGAAACGCTGGGCCACAAAGTCGATCGCGAACTCGCGGCGGGCGACGTCAGGCTTACGCAAGGCGGCGAGCCGACGTTCGTATCCATCGACGACATGGACGGGCCGGAATGGAATTACACAGCGCTCTCGCCCGCCAAGCTCGAGCTGGCGACCGCGCTGCATCAGCGGATGCGGGAGCGTCTTGCCCCCGGCGCGCTGCTGCATTACGGTCAAGGCAAATGGTATCCGGGCGAGCCGCTGCCGCGCTGGGCGCTGGGCATTTACTGGCGCAAGGACGGCGTTGCCGTGTGGCGTAACGCCCGATTGGTCGGCGCTGCCGGTGCGAAGCACGGCGCGCGCGAAGCGCGCCAGTTGATCGACCGCATCGCGCAGCAACTCGGATTTTCCAGCGCATTCGTCATGCCGGCGTTCGAAGACACGTGGCGCGCGCTCGACCAGGAAAGCGGGCTGCCCGTCAACGTCGATCCGCTCGCGCAAAATCTCAAAGACCCGGCCGAGCGCAGCCGCCTTGCCGCGCAACTGCGGCGCGGACTTGCGGAGCCGGTCGGTTACGTGCTGCCGCTGCGCGCGACGAAACTCGCGCTGCGTGCGAAAAATGGCCCGCGCTGGGCCAGCAGCTTGTGGCCGCTGCGGCGCAAGCACCTGTTCCTGATATCCGGCGATTCCGCGCTCGGTTACCGGTTGCCTCTCGGCAGCCTCCCCGAATACACGGAACCCGACGACGAGGACATGCCGCACGATCCGTTCACGCCGCTGCCCGCACTCGAGCCGGAACATGCCGCCACCAGCGCTCCGCACACCGTCGTCGAACCGAAGCCGGATCCCGCGCCGGCGGAAATCGTGCGCACAGCGTTGTGCGTGGAACCGCGCGACGGAATTCTGCATGTCTACATGCCGCCGATCCGCCTGATCGAAGATTACCTGGCGCTGGCGGCAGCGGTGGAGGCGAGCGCCGACGCGCTGAACCTCGAATTGCGCGTGGAAGGCTACGAGCCGCCGGCCGACGTGCGCATGAACGTGCTCAGGATCACGCCCGACCCGGGTGTAATCGAAGTCAACATACACCCCGTAGCAAATTGGGACGAACTGGTGGCGAACACCACGGCACTTTACGAAGACGCGCGTCTCACGCGGCTCGCCACCGAAAAATTCATGCTCGACGGCCGCCATACCGGCACCGGCGGCGGCAACCACGTCACGCTGGGCGGCGCGACACCCGCCGACAGCCCCCTGCTGCGCCGGCCCGATCTCTTGAAAAGCCTCATCACCTACTGGCAAAACCATCCGGCGCTGTCGTATATGTTTGCCGGGCAGTTTCTCGGCCCCACCAGCCAGGCGCCGCGCGTCGACGAGGCGCGCGACGACAACTTGTACGAACTCGAAATCGCGTTTCAGCAGATGACGCAGCGCCAGCGCGCGGGCCAGGAGGCGCTGACACCGTGGCTGGTCGACCGCCTGCTGCGCAACCTGCTCGTCGATCTGACCGGCAACACCCATCGCGCCGAATTCTGCATCGACAAGCTGTATTCGCCCGACACGGCCGCCGGCCGCCTGGGCCTGCTCGAATTCCGCGCGTTCGAGATGCCGCCGCACGCGCAAATGAGCCTCACGCAAATGTTGCTGCTGCGCACGCTGATCGCGCGCTTCTGGCAAACGCCGTATGAGGGCGCGCTGATCCGCTGGGGCACGCAGCTCCACGACCGTTTCATGCTGCCGCATTACATCGCAGCCGACATGCGCGACGTGGTGCGCGATCTCAACGCCGCGGGATACGCGTTCGATTTCGCCTGGTTTGCGCCGTTTGTCGAGTTCCGTTTCCCGCGCTACGGCACGGTCAATTACAACGACATCCAGCTCGAACTGCGCCAGGCGATAGAACCGTGGCACGTGCTCGGCGAGGAAGTCAGGGCCGGCGCCACGGCGCGCTATGTCGACTCGTCGGTCGAACGGCTGCAGGTCAAGGTCACGGGGCTTACCGGATCACGCTACGCGGTCGCCTGCAACCAGCGCGAAATCCCGCTGCATGCTACCGGCGTGCCGGGCGAATCCGTCGCCGGCGTGAGGTACCGCGCGTGGGCGCCGCCCTCCGCGCTGCATCCGACCATCGGCGTGCAGGCCCCGCTCGTATTCGATATCGTGGACACCTGGAGCGGCCGCAGCATCGGCGGCTGCACGTACCACGTCGCGCACCCCGGCGGGCGCAATTACGCGACGTTTCCAGTCAACGCCAACGAGGCGGAGGCGCGCCGCATTGCGCGCTTCTGGAACCACGGCCATACGCCGGGGCCGCAGACGCTGGAACCGCAACCGCACAACCCGGCCTATCCGCTGACGCTGGATCTACGCTGGCATTCTTCCTGAGAAGCGCGCCGCATTTTGCACTTATGCCGCTTCCGCGCTGACCGCAGGATCGGATAACGCAGCCGCCAACGCGTCGTCGACTTCGGCAACCCACACGAATTTCAGTTTGTCGCGCGCCTCGGCGGGCACGTCTTCGAGGTCGCGCCGGTTGCGCGCGGGCAACAGCACCGTGGTGATACCGGCGCGCAACGCCGCCAGCACCTTCTCTTTCACGCCCCCGATCGGCAGCACGAGTCCGCGCAGGCTGATTTCGCCCGTCATCGCGACGTCGCTGCGCACCGGCCGTTCCGTCAACAATGAAGCGAGTGCGGTGAACATCGCAACGCCCGCGCTCGGACCGTCTTTGGGCGTGGCGCCCGCCGGCACGTGCACGTGGATGTCGGATTTGTCCAGTAACTCTTGCGCAATGCCGAGCTGACGCGAGCGCGCCTTGATGAGCGACAACGCGGCTTGCGCGCTTTCTTTCATGACATCGCCGAGCTGGCCTGTAAGTATCAGCTTGCCCGATCCCGGCATGCGCGTTGCCTCGATGAACAAAATGTCGCCGCCGACCGGCGTCCACGCGAGACCCGTTGCCACCCCCGGCACGCCCGTGCGCATTGCCACTTCCGCGTCGAACCTGGGCGAACCCAGAATCGCGGCGAGGTCTGCGCGTTCGATTTTTACGGCTTGCGCGCTGCCCTCGGCAATGCGCACCGCGACATTGCGCAGCACTTTGCCGATCTCGCGTTCGAGATTGCGCACGCCGGCTTCGCGCGTGTAGTCCTCGATGATCGCGGTCAACGCATCATCGCTGATTTCGCACTGCTCAGGCTTCAACCCCGTCGCCGCCAATTGCCGCGCGACCAGATAACGCCGCGCAATCTGCAGCTTCTCCTGGGCCGTGTAGCCCGGCAGCTGGATGATCTCCATGCGATCGCGCAGCGGCCCCGGAATCGTGTCGAGCACGTTGGCGGTGCAGATGAACATCACGTCCGACAAATCGAACGGCACCGCGAGATAGTTGTCGCGGAACGTGGAGTTCTGCTCGGGATCGAGGACCTCGAGCAGCGCCGACGACGGGTCGCCGTGGAAGCCGCCCGCGCCGAGCTTGTCGACTTCGTCGAGCATCATGACGCAGTTGCGCGTCTCCACCTTGCGCAGGTTCTGGATGATGTTGCCCGGCAGCGAACCAATATAGGTGCGCCGGTGGCCGCGGATTTCCGCCTCGTCGTGCACGCCGCCCAGGCTCACGCGCACGAACTTGCGTCCGGTCGCTTTCGCGATGCTCTGGCCGAGCGAAGTCTTGCCCACGCCGGGCGGGCCGGCGAAGCAGAGAATCGGGCTCCTGCCCGACGGGTTCAATTTACGCACCGCGAGGTACTCGAGTATGCGCTTCTTGATCTTCTCGAGACCGTAGTGGTCCTCGTCGAGGATGCGCCTCGCGTCCGCAATGTCGATCCCCGCGGCGGGCTCGGCCGCCCACGGCAGTTCGATCAGCCAGTCGAGATAGCCGCGGATCATCGAGTATTCGCCGGCCCCCTCGGACATGCGCTCCAGCCGCTTCAATTCCTTGCGCGCCTGCTTGTCGACCTCTTCCGGCATTTTCGCCGCGGTGATGGCTTTCTCAAGCTCGGCTATTTCCGCCTTGCCCTCATCGTCCTCGCCAAGTTCCTTCTGGATCGTGCGCATCTGCTCGCGTAAAAGATGCTGGCGGTTTCTGCCCTCGATCGACTCGCGCGTGCGCTCGTCGATGTCGCGCGACACCTTCAGCACCTCGATGCGGTGCGTCAGGAGTTCGAGCAGCTTGTCCAGCCGTGCCTTGATGTCAAAGGTCTCCAGCAGCTTCTGCTTTTCCTCGGGGCTCACGTCCATCAGGCCGGCGATGAAATCCGCCAGCCGCGCAGGACCTTCCACGCCTTTTAACGCGGACAGCATGTCTTCGGGCACCTGCGGCAGCAACTGCAGGATCTCGATCGCGCGCTGCTTCAGATTGTGTGCGCGCCCCTCGATTTCGGCATCGAACTCAGCGGGCTGCTCGATGA
>CAZEAX010000176.1:0-9217 GCA_964510405.1 uncultured Streptomyces sp.
ATGTGTAACCCATGTCCCCCGACACTTCTGTTACCTATCTCCCCGGCCGGTCATTCGCGTGGACTCTATATAAAGCCAGCATGCATGTGAAAACCCAGTTGAGATATGCGACCGTCAACAACGTTGTGCCGCCGCCCCCAAAAGCCGTCGACAAACGAAAGAAATAACTGGTCCCCTCGTAGAGCGTGCCCATCCAAACGAAAATGCACGCACTTATTCCGAGAAACAACAGATTAAGCGCGACGTTGCGTGATGGACGTCGAGCGAGCGCATTGAGACAGGCCACAAACGACAATGGGGCGAGGAATAAGCATCCGAACGCGCCTGCGATCCAACCGTCCCCTCCCGCACCAATGATCAGAAAACCGTAAAGCATGAGGACACCAATTACTGTTGCGGCGAGATATCTCATCGGCATCTAACTAGAATTCGTTGGTAAAAATTATTCGGGACATATTCGCAAGCAAAAATTATCCGCCTAGTTGTAACAGCTGCCAAGCTTATGTGGCGCCGCTCGCGCTTATCAATGCCCGCAACCATGACAAAAGCATTGCCATCAATAGAGTGGTGGAGCACCGATGGTCACTGCGTTCGGCAGCGTCCGTCGGGCGCAGGCTGCGGCCGCTTTCAGTCCGCCGCAGGCTTGCGGGTGGCCGACAGCACGGGCGGATGTGCGAGTGTTTGATAAACGACGCAATATCTCTCGGTCAGGCGCAGCAGCGTGGCGAGTTGTTCTTCCGATGCGTCGGTATCGAGCTCGAATTGCAGCCTGATGTTCTGAAAGCCGACCGGCACCTCCTTCGACACGCCGAGCGTCCCGCGAAAGTCGAGGTCGCCTTCGGCCGTTAGTTTCGCGTCGCGCAATTCGATTCCCAGCGCCGTCGCCACCGCGTTCAGCGTGACGCCGGCACAAGCGACCAATGCCTCGAGCAGCATGTCGCCCGAACACGCGGCCAGTCCGCTGCCGCCCGTGGCCGGATGCAATCCGGCGGTGACCAGGGCCTTGCCGGTTTCGATCTTGCAGCTCAGGCCCTCGTCGAGCCTGCCTTGCGCACGCAGAGTGATCAGTGCGGCGTCCGGTGTTTCGCGATAACGCTCCTTGAGCGGAGCTTGAAGCATTTTGAGATCGTCGGCATTCATGAGTGTCACCGCATGATGAAAGGGTTAGGCACTTCCTTCGCGGTCGAGATCCACACGCTCTTGGTCTGCAGGTATTCCTTGATCATCTCCTGGCCGCTTTCGCGCCCGAGGCCGCTCCTCTTGTAGCCGCCGAACGGGGAGAGATAGCTGACCGCACGGTAGGTGTTGACCCACACGGTGCCGGCCTGCAGTTTTTCCGCCATTAGGAATGCGCGGCGCATGTTCTGCGTCCACACGCCGGCAGCGAGCCCGAACACGACGTCGTTGCCGATCGCGATCGCTTCTTCCTCGTCCTTGAACGGAATCACCGACAGCACCGGGCCGAACACTTCCTCTTGCGCGATGCGCATGGAGTTTTTTACGCCGGTGAAAATCGTCGGCTCGACGAACCAGCCGTCGCCACATTCAGGACGCGTCGCTTTCGCGCCGCCGAGTGCGGTTGTAACACCTTCCGATTTCGCGATGTCGATGTAACTCAGAATTTTCTTGTACTGCGGCTGATTGGTGACAGGGCCAACTTGTGTATCCATGCTCATCGGGTTGCCCATCTTCGCGGTCTTGGCGAATGCAACGAGTTTCTCGACGAACTGATCGTGGATCGACTGCTGCACCAGCAGGCGCGAGCCCGCGATGCACGTCTGGCCGGTCGCGGCGAAGATGCCGGAGATCGCGCCTTTGACCGCGTTGTCGATTTCGGCGTCGTCGAACACGATGTTCGGCGATTTGCCGCCGAGTTCCATGCTGACTTTTTTGAGTCCCTTGGCGGCGACCTCGTAAATTTTCTGGCCCGTAAGGTCCGAACCGGTGAACGCGATCTTGGCAACGAGCGGATGCTCGACCAGCGGCGTGCCCGCTTCGGGTCCGAACCCGGTGACGACGTTGACGACACCCGGCGGAAAACCTGCTTCTTCGATCAGCTTCATGAATTCGAGCAGCGATGCGGATGTGTATTCGGACGGCTTCAGCACCATCACGTTGCCAGCGGCGAGCGCGGGGGCGAGTTTCCACGCGGTGAGCAGCAGCGGCGAATTCCACGGAATGATCGCACCGACGACGCCGAGCGGTTCGAAGCGCGTGTAGGTGAACATGTCGGGCTTGTCGATCGGGATGACCTGGCCTTCGATCTTGTCCGCGAGCCCGCCGTAGTAGTAATACCACTGCGCCATGTAAGCGGTCTGCGCGCTCATCTCGGCGTAGAGCTTGCCGTTGTCGCGCACTTCGATCTCTGCGAGCGCTTTCGATTTGTCCGTGATCAGGTCGCCCAGCTTGCGGAGCAGCGCGCCGCGCCGGGTCGCGGTCATCTTCGGCCATTCGCCGGAAGTAAACGCTTTGCGCGCCGCGCGCACCGCGCGATCCACATCCTCTGCATTGCCGCGCGGAACCAGCGCCCACGGCTTGCCGGTGAACGGATTGAAGCTTTCGAAGTGCTGGCCGGAGGCGGAGTCGACCCACTGGCCATCGATGTACATCCTGAATTTGACGAGCGTGCCTGCGGTGGTGTCCATGAGCGTGTCTCGTTAAGAGTTGAGAATGATTGCTGTAGTGGCGAAGAAGCAAGCGCAAACGCCGGCTATGGTTGGCGTGCCCTGCATTTTACGGTAAGTTACGTCACCGGTAAGCCGCGTTTTTCACCTTCAAATTCCAAAGTCGATGAGCAAAATCCCCACTCCATCCGATCAATACGCCGAACTGCGCGAAGCGCTGCGCGCGTTGTGCCGCGAGTACGACAACGCATACTGGCAGAAGGTGGACGAGGAGCGCGGATACCCCGAAGCGTTTGTCAATGCGCTGACCAAGGCGGGCTGGCTCGCCGCGCTGATTCCGGAAGAATACGGCGGCTCGGGCCTGACGCTCACCGAAGCGTCGGTGATCATGGAAGAGATCAACCGCTCGGGCGGCAACTCCGGTGCATGTCACGGCCAGATGTACAACATGGGCACCGTATTGCGCCATGGTTCGGACGCGCAGAAGCGCGAGTACCTGCCGAAAATCGCGACGGGCGAACTGCGCCTGCAGTCGATGGCGGTGACCGAGCCGACGGCCGGCACCGACACGAGCAAAATAAAAACGGTCGCGGTCAAGAAGGGCGACCGCTACGTGGTGAACGGCCAGAAGGTGTGGACCTCGCGCGTGCAGCATTCGGAACTGATGATATTGCTCGCGCGCACGACGCCGCTCGACGAGGTCAAGAAAAAATCCGAAGGCATGTCGATATTCATTGTCGACTTGCGCAAGGCGATCGGCCACGGCGTCACCGTGCGGCCGATCCGCAACATGGTCAATCACGAGACCAACGAACTCTTTATCGACAACCTGGAAATCCCCGCGGCCAACCTGATCGGCGAGGAGGGCAAGGGGTTCAAGTACATACTCGACGGCCTCAACGCCGAGCGCATCCTGATCGCGGCCGAATGCATAGGCGACGGCTACTGGTTCATCGACAAGGGGACCGCGTACGCCAAAGAGCGCGTCGTGTTCGACCGGCCGATAGGCAAGAACCAGGGCATCCAGTTCCCGCTCGCGCGCGCGTACGTGAATGTCGAAGCGGCGAACCTGATGCGCTACAAGGCCGCGTCGCTGTTCGACGCCGGTCAGCCATGCGGCGCCGAAGCGAACATGGCGAAGCTGCTGGCGGCGGATGCATCGTGGGAAGCGGCAAACGTCTGCCTGCAGACGCACGGCGGATTCGGTTTCGCGGCCGAGTACGACGTCGAGCGCAAGTTCCGCGAGACGAAGCTGTACCAGGTCGCGCCGATTTCGACCAACCTGATCCTCTCGTACATCGGCGAGCACGTATTGGGAATGCCGCGCTCGTTCTAGGACCTCGTTGTGACCAGACCCCTTGATGGCATCACGGTCGTCGCGCTCGAGCAGGCGGTCGCCGCGCCGTTCGCGACGCGCCAGCTCGCCGATCTCGGCGCGCGCGTGATCAAGATCGAGCGTCCGGGTGTGGGCGACTTCGCGCGCGATTACGACCAGACGGTCAAGGGCCAGTCCGCGTACTTCGTGTGGCTCAATCGCTCGAAGGAAAGCCTGACGCTCGACGTGAAGCACGCGCGCTCAGCGGAAATCCTCGCGCGCCTGATCGAAAAAGCCGACGTGTTTATCCAGAACCTCGCGCCGGGCGCGGCGGGCCGGCTCGGGCTCGACGCGGCGACGCTGCTCGCGAAACATCCGCGTCTGATCGTGTGCGACGTTTCGGGCTATGGCGACAGCGGGCCGTACGCGCACAAGAAAGCGTACGACCTCCTGATCCAGAGTGAAGCGGGTGTCCTGTCGGTCACCGGCACGCCGGAGACGCAGGCGAAAGTCGGCATCTCGATCGTCGACATCAGCGCCGGCATGTACGCGTACTCTGGAATACTCACGGCGCTGTATCAGCGCGAAAAAACCGGCAAAGGCACGCGCGTCGACGTCACGATGTTCGAATCGCTCGCCGAATGGATGTCGCATCCGCTCAATTACACGCACTTCGGCGGCAGGGCGCCGCGGCGCAGCGGCGCCGACCACGCGACCATCGTGCCGTACGGCCGTTTCAAATGCGGCGACGGCGCCTACGTGATGCTCGGCATCCAGAACGAGCGCGAATGGGCGAAGTTCTGCGCGGGCGTGCTCGACACGCCCGATCTCGCCAAAGACGCGCATTACAACAACAACACCAGGCGCACGGAGCGCCGCGCCGAGGTGGTGGCGTTGATCGAGAAGGTGTTCGCGCGCATGAAGGCGGAAGAGGTGGTCGCGAAGCTCGATGCCGCCGACATCGCGAACGCGCGCATCAACACGCCGCAGGAAGTGTGGGACCATCCGCAACTGAAGGCGCGCAACCGCTGGCGCGAAGTCGGTTCGCCGGCGGGACCGTTGCCGGTGCTGCTGCCGCCCGTTACCATGCCGGAGTTCGAGGCGCGTCTCGATCCGATCCCGGCGATCGGCGAGCACACGGACCGAATACTCGCGGATCTCGGCTTCAGTCCGGCGGACATTGCGGAACTGCGCAAAGCCGCGGCAGTCTGATAGGCAGGGAGGAGCAATTTAATGGATACGGTAACCGCTGCAGATACCACGTCGTCGACGCGCACGCTGTGCGAATATTTGTCGGCGATCCGTTTCGAGCAGATTCCCGCGCCGGTCGTCGCGCGCACCGAGGAATTGTTTCTCGACTGGTTTGCGTCGGCGCTCGCCGGCAAGGATGCGCGGCCGACGCGCATCATGGAAAAATTCGCGGCCATCATGGGCCCGCGCGAGGGCGACAGCGAGATCCTCGTCTCGCGTAAAAAAACGTCGCCGATGTTCGCGGCGCTGATCAACGGCGCGGCTTCGCATTTCGTCGAGCAGGACGATCTGCACAACAGTTCGGTGCTGCACCCGGGCACCGTCGTGTTCCCCGCGGTGCTCGCGGTGGCGCAATGCGCGCGCGTCTCCGGCCGGGACTTTCTGGCCGCGGCGGTCGCCGGCTACGAATGCGGCGTGCGCGTCGGCGAGTTTCTCGGCCGCTCGCATTACAAGGTGTTCCATACGACCGGCACCGCGGGCAAACTCGCGGCCGCGGCCGGTGTCGCGCATTTATTGAAGCTCGATGCGGAGCGCATGCAGCATTGCCTCGGCTCGGCGGGAACGATGGCGGCGGGGTTATGGGAGTTTTTGCGCGACGCCGCCGATTCGAAACAATTGCACACCGCGAAGGCCGCGGCCGACGGCCTGATGGCCGCTTATATTGCACGCGACGGGTTTACCGGCGCGCGCCGCATATTCGAAGGCAAACAGGGCATGGCGGCGGGCATGTCTTCCGACCCGGATGTGCGCTGTCTCACCGACGGGCTGGGCACGCGCTGGGCGACGGCGGAAACGTCGTTCAAATTTCACGCCTCGTGCCGGCATACGCATCCGTCGGCCGACGCACTGCTCGCGTTGATGCAGAAACACAAACTGAAGCCGGACGACATCGCCGCGGTGACGGCGCACGTGCACCAGGGCGCGATCGACGTGCTGGGGCCGGTGACCGATCCGCAGACAATTCACCAGTCGAAGTTCTCGATGGGCTTCGTGCTGGCGCTGATCGCGAACCTCGGGCGCGCGAGCCTCGCGGACTTTACGACCGACGCGTTGCGCGACAAGAAGCTGCGCGAATTTCACGACAAGGTTGCAATGGCGCTGGATCCCGTTGTCGATCAGGCATATCCGAAGCGGTGGATGGGACACGTCAGCGTGAAAATGCGCGATGGCCGCACGTTCGACCAGCGCATCGAATCGCCGAAGGGCGACCCCGACAATGCGCTGGCCCGCGCGGAACTGGAAGACAAGGCGCAGCGGCTGGCGGCGTTCACCGGCGGCGCGACTGCCGCCGAGATGCAAATGATCATTGCGCGCATCTGGAAACTGCACGACGCCGCGGACGTGCGCGATTTCCTGCGCTGACCTGCGCAGCGCCGACGCCTAAGACAACCGCGCAGCGCCGATCTCACCTTTCCTTTCAAGGGGAAGGTTGTGATGGGGATGGGTAAATTTAACGCGCCGGATTCAACGCTGCCGGTAGCCCACCAGTTCAAGGCGATCCGACTTCCTGAAGCGTTTGCCTTGCCCGTGCACCAACAGCTCCTGGGCGAGGAATACGCGTACCCGGTCGGGGGCGATCCAGTAGGTCATCTGGATGCGAAAGCCTCTGCCGCGGACGGAACCGTTGCCTTCGACCTTGAAGGCGTCGAACGTGCCGGCGGGGACGGTGACCGGCTCGCGCGCGACGACTTTCAGGTTCATGGTCCACTCGTCTTCCTCGTCGTTGCGGCGCGTACCGCGGTAGATGGTGGTCCATTTGCGGCCCACGCTGTATTCGGCGACGAAGATCTGGTTGCCGACGAAAGTCCTGCCTTGCGGGTCCCGCTTGATGTTGCCGAGCAGATCGGTGATCCGGCCGTTGCCGTAAATGACTTCGGTGTCGGTTACTTCCGTGATGATGCCGCCGCGCGACTCGCGCGATTCCTCCTTGGTGAACACGTCGAGGATCCGGTGGCGGTAACGGTCGCCGACCTTGTAGTTCGGATCGGCTTTCACGGTGCCTTTGGTGAACGGATTGGTCGCGTCGGCGGCCGGCGGCGCGAGGCTCGCGATCGTCGCGGAAGGCACGCGCTGCGCGACCATCGGCAGGATCTCGTTCTTGATCGCGCGGTCGATTTGATCCTGCGTCATCGAATCGGGGAAGTCGATTTTGCCGAGGCCTTCGATGTCGACTATGGGCATGCGGGCCTCATTGCACGCGGGTGGGCTGGTAAACGAAATCCGCGTTGCCGCCGGTCGCGGGCCGCAGCACGCCGCCGGCCGCCGCCACCTGCACCGCGGTCTCGCGTTTCGCGAGCAGCCGGTTCAGGCGGAATTGCGCGAGCTCGGAAAATTTTCCGCTCGGGTAGCGGCGCACGTACGCTTCGATCGCCGCTGCGTCCTTGCTGTCCTTGATCTTCTCCCAGCCCTCGAGTTCTTCTTCGATCTGCTTTTCGAGCTCGTCCTCGGAAAGTTTTTTGATCTGCTGCGGGGGCTGGAAATAAAAGTCCTCCTCGAGCGAGGTGCTCTCCCACGGGATCTGGCGGCCCTCCGAGCGGCGGCGCACCGCGAGGCGCACGCGCTTGAACACGTCCTCGATTTTGGCCGCGGGAATCTCGATCTCGCGCAAAAGATTCTCCGTATACAGGCCGTTCGCGCCTTCGCCGTCGGCCGCGGTGTTGCCCGGAGAAGTCGCATAGGCGAGCAGCGAACCCGGCGGCGCGTCGAACTGCGAGAGGCCTTTCTGCTCGGTCGGCACCCGGGTGCCGAACGGATTGTCGCGGCACGCGTCGAGGATGATCACGTTCATCGGGTTGGCCGCCTTGATCAGGCCCTGCAGCACCGAGTTGAGTTCGACCGTTTTGTTGCGCATGTCCTCCAGTTTGTCGATTTCGGCGTCGACCGGGATCAGGTAGTTGCGCCAGGCGAGCTGGGCGCCGTGGCCGGCGTAGTAAAACAACCCGACGCCCTTGGCCTTGGCGAGAGCGCCGCCGAACGCCTGGATCGAGTTCGTCATCTGGGTGCGGCCGGCGTCGAGCAGGAGATCGACTTTGAAGCCGAGCTTTTGCAGTTCGGCGCCGATCGCTTTCGCGTCATTCACCGGATTCTTCAGTGGTGCGTCCGGGTAACGCGTGTTGCCGATCACCAGCGCCGTACGCGGCAGCCCGCTTAACTCCGATTCCGCGGAGGAACCCGGTATCCAGAGCGGCAGCGCGGCGGACGACGCGAGCACGCCCGCCTGCTTCAGCCAACGGCGGCGCGACTGCAGGAAACGCAAGCGGAGGGGGGCGGACATCGGGTGCAAGTCTCGCATTGCGGTGGATGGCAAGTCAACACGGATGGCCGCGCTTGCGCGGTTGCACGGTTGCGCCGTCCCCGTCACAATGCCGGCTCGCGAAATCCGCAACCAAGGTGCGCGAATTTTGCGCCGCGCCCTCCGAAAGAAAAGGCTTTTCGAAAATGACCACGATAGTCGAGCAACTGAGCGCTTATGCAACCGCATTGCGTTATGAGGATCTGCCGCCGGACGTCGTAGTGCAGGCGAAGCGGCTGATAGTCGACTCGGTGGGCTGCGCCCTCGGTGGCTATGCGAGCGCGCCCGCGAAAATCGCACGCGAAATGGCCGCGACCGTGACGAGCAGCCGGCCCGCGAACGTCATCGGCAGCGGCGCGCGCTCGAGCATCGATATGGCGACGTTTGCCAACGGCGTCATGCTGCGTTTTCTGGATTTCAACGACGGATACACGAGCAAGGGCGAGTCGGGTCACCCGAGCGACAGCATTGCGGCGATACTCACGGTCGCCGATGCACTCGGCCGCAGCGGCAAGGACGTGATAGCTGCGACGGTCCTCGCGTATGAAGTGTTCTGCCGCATTTGCGACGAGGTGGACTTGAAGCCGCTGGGCTTCGATCACGTCACCGTGGGCGGCATGGCGAGCACCGCGGCCGCGGCGCGGTTGTTTGGTTTGGCGGAAAAGGACATCGCGCAGGCATTGAATCTCGGCATTGCGCCGAACGTCGCGCTGTATCAGACCCGCATCGGCCACG